>DASTVB010000101.1:0-17067 GCA_035759315.1 Telluria sp.
CGCACCGACGGCGCGCCGGCCGGCGTCGCAGGCGTGTCGGCCAGCGTCGACGAACCGCAATTCACCACAGCGATCGGCCGCATCCGCGACTACATCCGCGCCGGCGACACCTACCAGGTCAACTATACCTACCGCCTGCGCTTCGACGCCTACGGCACGCCGTTCTCGTTGTACGCGCGGCTGCGCCGGCGCCAGCCGGTCCCCTACGGCGCGCTGATCGCCCTGCCTGACGGCGGCGCGGTGCTGTCGCTGTCGCCCGAACTGTTCGTGCGCCACAGCGCCGGGGAACTGGTAACGCGCCCGATGAAGGGAACCGCGCCGGCCAGCGGCGACCCGGCCGATGACGCCCAGCGCGCCGCCGAACTCGCGGCCGACCCCAAGAACCGCGCCGAAAACCTGATGATCGTCGACCTGCTGCGCAACGACCTTGGCCGCGTGTGCGAAACCGGAAGCGTGCGCGTGCCGAAGCTGTTCGAGGTAACGCGCTTCGGCAGCGTGCTGCAGATGACCTCGACCGTGAGCGGCAGGCTGCGCGCGTCCTGCACGCTGGGCGACATCTTCGCCGCGATCTATCCCTGCGGTTCGATCACGGGTGCGCCAAAGCGCCGCACCATGGAGATCATCGCCGAAGTGGAAACCGCCCCGCGCGGGATCTACACCGGCGCGATAGGCTGGTTCGATCCGCCTGCCGCGCCCGGCTCGGTGGGCGACTTCTGCCTGTCGGTCCCGATCCGCACGCTGGCGCTGTCGGCGCCGGCGAACGGCGTGCGCCGGGGCGTGCTGGGAGTCGGCGCCGGCATCGTCTACGACAGCGAGCCGGCCAGTGAATACGCAGAGTGCAGGCTCAAGGCGCGCTTCCTGACCGGCATGCAGCCGGAATTCGGCCTGTTCGAAACGATCCACGCCGAAGCGGGCGCATGCCGCCATGCGGACCGGCACCTGGACCGCATGGGCGCATCGGCCGCCTACTTCGGCATTCCATTCGACCGTGCGCACGCGACCGCGCTGCTCGGCGCCGAGTGCGCGGGCAATCCGTCTCCGGCGCGGGTACGCCTTGCCCTGGCGGCGGACGGCGCGCTCGGCGTGCAGTCCTCGCCGCTGGCGCCGCTCGCGCAGCCGGTACGGATCCTGGTCGCGGCGCAACCGGTCCGGTCGGACGAGCTCTTTGCGCGCCACAAGACGACGGTGCGCGCGCGCTACGACGCGGCATGGCGCGACGCCGAGGCGCAAGGCGCATTCGATACGGTGTTCTTTAACGAGAAAGGCGAACTCGCCGAAGGTGGGCGCAGCAGCGTGTTCGTGAAGGTTGGCGGGCGCTGGTGCACGCCGCCGCTAACGAGCGGCGTGCTGCCCGGTGTGATGCGCGCGGCGATCCTGCAGGACCCCGCGTGGGATGCGGTCGAGCGCGTGGTCACGCGCGCGCAGTTCGACGCCGCGACCGACATCATGGTCTGCAACGCCCTGCGCGGTGCGCTTCCCGCCCGACGCGGCTGACTAGTTCATCACGCCGCAGGCCATGCGCGCGCCGCCGCCGCCCAGTGGCGCCGGATGATCGGAATGGTTGTCGCCACCCACGTGCACCATCAGCGCGCGTCCCTTCAGGTCTGCCATCTTCAGGCGCGGGGCGAGCACCGGAGTGGTCGCCTTGCCGTCCGCCCCGACGTACAGGGCCGGCAGGTCTCCCAGGTGGCCATCGCCCCATGGCGTCCCGTGGCGCTTGCTGCCGGACGGGTCGTAGTGTCCTCCGGCGGCCAGCGCCGGGGTCATCTTGCCGTCCTTTTCCTTCGGGTCGCAGCTCGGGTTCTCATGCACGTGGAAGCCATGCACGCCGGCCGGCAATCCCGCCAACTGCGGCGTGAACACGAGTCCATACTGCGTCTCCGACACCATGACATGACCGACCGAGGCGCCTGCGCCTTTTTCGGTCGCCATCTTCAACTCGACGTGCAGGTCGGCGGCGACCGCCGAACTGCAAGCCAGCACCAGCACTGCCGGAACAATCGATTTCAATTTCATAGTCATCCTTTTCATCAGCTTAGACAAAAGGGCGGCGCGCCGCCCGGCCATTACATCGATAACGCCTGCTCGATCTTCGCTACCAGCTCCTTGTTGCCCGGCTCGACCTTGCTCGGGAAATGGGCCAGCACCTTGCCGTTACGGTCGATCAGGTACTTGGTGAAGTTCCACTTCGGTTCCTGGCCGGTGGCCTTCGCCAGTTCCAGGTGCAGCGGATTGGCGGCCGGCCCCTTGACCGGCGACTTGGCGAACATCGGGAATTTCACCCCGTAGGTGTTGTAGCAGAGGTCCGCGATCTCCTTGCTGCTGCCCGGTTCCTGCTTGCCGAAGTCGTTGGACGGGAAGCCCAGGATCACAAGGCCGCGCGCCGCATATTTCGCATACAGCTCTTCCAGTCCCTTGTACTGCGGGGTGTAGCCGCAATAGCTTGCGGTGTTCACCACCAGGATCACCTTGCCTGCGTACTGGCACAGGTCCTGGGGCGCGTCGTCCTGCAGGCGGTTGAAGGTCTTGTTCAAGATCGCCGGGCAGGACTGCGGCTGGGCTGCGGGGGCCGCCTGGGCCGCTTGCGCAGTTCCCTGCGGAGCCGCAAGCACCGCCGAGATCAAAAGGGTAAAGATTGCTGCGGGGGTCCTGGTCATGGCGCCACCTTCCGTCACATTAAAAACATGATTCTATGACAAACCGGCTCATTTCCCACATTGCATTTGTTGCATCGGCAATTGCGCTGGCCTCGCCCCCCGGCTTGGCGGCGCCGCCCCTGCCCCGGCTGGGCGCGGACCTGGCGCAGACCAGCGTCTCCGGCTTCTCGTCCGGCGCCTACATGGCCGGGCAGTTCGCGGTCGCGTACTCCTCGATCGTCAGGGGCGCGGGCATGGTGGCCGGCGGTCCCTACTACTGCACCGGCGAGCCGGAGGCCGACCCGCCGCTGCGCAATGCCCTGACCCGCTGCATGAACCCGGCATTCGCGCAGACCCCGCCGCCCGACGCGGCCTCGCTGTGGTCGCGCACGCGCCAGTTCGCCGCGGACGGCCTGATCGACGACGTCGCCAACCTCGCGCGCCAGCGCATCTTCCTGTTCAACGGCAGGCAGGACCAGGTCCTCACCACCGAGGTGTCGGACCAGGCGCGCCGCTTCTACGGCCTGGCGGGCACGCGCGCGATCACTTATGTCAACGACACCCGGGCCGGGCACGGGATGGTCACCAACCGCCCCGGCGACAACGACTGCGGGGCGTCATACCGGCCGTTCTTCAACAACTGCGGGATTCCACTGGCGCGCGACATCCTGTCGGCCATTTACGGGCAGATGCGGGCCGCTTCGGCCAGGTTGCGCGGCCGGCTGCTGCAGTTCGACCAGCGCGACTATGTGCCCCAGGCCGGTTCCGGATTGGCGGATTCCGGCTACCTGTTCGTCCCGAGGGCATGCGCGCGCGGCGGCTGCCGGGTGCACGTGGCCTTCCACGGCTGCTGGCAAAGCGCGCAGACGGTGGGAGATCATTTCTACAGGTGGGCGGGATACAACGAGACGGCCGACGCCAACCGCATCATCGTCCTGTATCCGCAGGTGACGGCGAGCACCGCGCCGTTCAATCCGGCGGGATGCTGGGATTACTGGGGCTATACCAACCCGGCGTACTACACGCGCAGCGGGATGCAGCTTTCCGCAGTGCGCGCGATGCTGGCGCGCCTGGCGGAGTGATGATCGCCGTTCAGGCGACCATCATCTTGTGGTCGACCTTGAGGCAGCTGTCCTGGACCACGTCCAGGCCGGCCGCGGCGGCCATGTCGGCTGCGGCCTGGTTGGCGATCCCGAGCTGCATCCACAGGCAGCCTGCGCGCACCGCGATCGCCTCGCGCGCCACCGGCGGGATGTCTTCGGCCTTGCGGAAGCAGTCGACGATGTCGATGCGCTGGCCGGTGGCGGCCAGCACGTCCGCCGCGTCCTGCAGGCAGGCATGCACCTTCTCGCCGAGGATGTCGGTGCCGGCATACGAGGGATTCACCGGCAGGATGCGGTAGCCCTGCGACTGCAGGTACTGGGCGACGCCGAAGCTGGCGCGTTCCTCTTTCGGGGACAGGCCGACGACGGCGATGGTCTTGCTCTGTTTGAGGATGTCAGGGATGGATCGCATGGCGCGGCAATAAGGTTGTTATTGCCATTAGCGTATCAGATTTGTCGCTCGCCCGGCGTCTACTCATCTATTGGGTTTGCTTTCCTGTGATCCCGGCCTGCTACGCTCGTCCGTCGTCGAACGCATCTGGCGAAGCTCGTTCGACAATTGCTGCTGTTCGCGCGCCAGCGCCCTCAGCTGTTCTTGCATTTCACGTTGGGTAGCACTGGTGATGCCAAACTGCTGTTGCTGGATGGCGGTCAGGCGGTCGAGCATCGAAGACTGCAGCGCATAAAACGTCAGCAGGAACGTAATTAGCGTCCCGACCAACCACATCAGCAAGCGGTTGCTGGCCTTCTCGACGTCCGCCTTTGTTGCGAGATGGGGAAGCGTGGCATCCAACCGGGTCGCTACCGCTGTGAGCGCCTCTTTGGTCGCCAGGTGTTCGAACGGATCATGGTTGGGTCGGGAATTCATGACGTCACCAGCTTCGGGAAACGAAGCTTTACGATACGCTGTTTAGAGCTTGTCCGCTTGGTTAGCGTCACGCGCGTGCATGGAACGAATCAAGGGCAGCAGATGGCGACCCTTGTTGACGTTGAAAACTTAATTGGCAGCGGCTGCTCCGCGAGGGTTGGTGTCCGATCCGAAGTTCTGGCGCACGGTGACGGCGCTGGCCTTGCCCGACGCGTCCCGCACGAACTGCATGTGCGTCAGCGTGTCCGGGACGAAGAAACGGTCCGGGCCATACGGGACGACTTCCAGCTTGTCGCGGCCGGTGCGCTGCATGTAAAGCCTGTCGCCACTGCGGCTGAAGGTCCGCACGGTATCCGCATCGACACGGTAGGCGCCGACGAATTTATCGAGCTCCGTCGTCGGCAACGCGACCGGCTTGAAGGCCGGATAAGGCCTGCCGATCGCGATTGCGGTCAGGCGCCCGGCCAGCATCTCGGCATGCGGCAGGCCGCTGTCGCTGTTGCTGAGGACCGCGACGTACACCTTCTCCTGCGGCAGCCGCAGGGAATACGAAAGGAAGCCATTGATCGCCCCGCCATGCCCGATCTTCGGGCTGCCCTGCACGTCGCCGAGGCTCCAGCCGTAGCCATAGCGGGTGAACGAGCCGTCCTTGAGCCTGTACGGCGTAAAAGCGCGCTGCCAGCCCGCGGCGGACAGCAGCTTGCCGGACGTGATCGCTGCATCCCAGCGCGCCATGTCGTCGACCGTCGATACCAGCGCGCCGGCCGCATATGCCTGGCTCATCGACAGCGGCCAGCTGCTGGAATAGCCGGGCAGGATGCCGTCCGTGTGGCCCACGGCGCGCAGCGTCTTGCGCTTTTCGTAGCCCTCGAACGCGGTGTCGCGCATGCCCAGCGGCGTGAATATCCTTTGTTCGACGAACTTCGCGTAAGGAAGCCCGCTGACCTTCTCGATGATGGCGCCGAGCAGGAAGTAGCCCGAATTGTTGTAGGCGTAGCGCGTGCCAGGCTCGAACATCAGCGGCTCGCCCTTCATGGAGTCGATGATGTCGGCCACGCTCTTGTCGCGCCACATGGTCAGGAAGAAGGTGAAGCCCCGCGAATAGCTGGGGATGCCCGAGGTGTGGGTCAGCAGGTGCTCGATCGTGATCTTGCGGCCCTGGGTTGGGAAATCCGGCAGGTGCTTCGTGATGTCGTCATCCACCGACAGCCGGCCTTCTTCAGCCAGCATCATGATCGCGGTGGAAGTGAACTGCTTGGTGATCGACGCGATCCGGTGCTGCGCGCCGGGCTGCATCGCAAACCCGTTCGATACGTCGGCCATGCCATATGCCTTGCGGAATAGCGTCTTGCCATCCTTGACCACGATCACGGTGGCGCCCGGCGCGTCCGCTTTGAAGTAAGGGTAAAGCGCTGCGTCGAGCTGCTGCGTGGTGCCGGGCTGTGCGATGGCGGGAGCTTGTGGCAGCACGAGCAGGCTGGCGATGCAAAGGCTGGCGAACTTGGACACGGAATTCCTGTTATCGGTTGTTAGTGGAGTCACGATACCGCCGCCTCGCCCGGCTGTAAGCCGTCAAAAGATGAACGGTTGATTCCGCGGGACGAGTTGAACCATGGTGCGCTGAACTGCAGGTCGAAAAAAAGGGCAGCCATGGCTGCCCTTTGATCTCGGCTTATTTGGTGGCGATGCGCGGACCGGTCTGCGTGTCGTCCATCTGGTGAATCGTGACCGCGTTCACTTTGCCGGATGCGTCGCGTGCGAACTCCATGTGCACCAGCGTATTCGGCACGAAGAAGCGATCGACGCCATAGGCCACGACCTCATTCTTCGGACGGTCTCCGCGCTGCGTGAACAGCTTGTCGCCTTCCCGGGTGAAAGTGCGCACCGTCTTTTCATCGAGCTGGTAGGCGCCTGCCACCTCGTCGAGTTTTTCCGGCGCCACCGCCACCGGTTTCAGGTCTGGGAATGGCTTGCCGATCGCAATCGCCGCGGCCCGTGCAGCCACGACCTCGGTCGACATCGGAAGGCGGTCGTTATTCGCCAGCACCACCACATAGACCTTCTCCTGCGGCAGGCGCATCGCGTGCGCCGAGAAGCCTGGGATGCCGCCGCCGTGCGCAATGCGTTGCGTGCCCTGCATCGTTCCGATATGCCAGCCGTAGCCGTAGTCGGTTTTCTTGCCGGTGCTGAGCATGTAGGGCGTGAATGCGCGTTGCCAGCTTGCGGCCTTCAGCAGCTTGCCCGACGAGACGGCGGCGTCCCAGCGCGCCATGTCGTCCACCGTGGAGACGATCGAGCCGGCCGCGTAGGGCAGCGTCATCGACATCTGCGCGCTGGGAGCAAAACCGGCCGGCGTCGTGGTGTGGCCGGCGGCGCGCGGCGCCTTGCCCTTTTCGTGGCCTTCGTACGCGGTGTCCAGCATCCCGAGCGGCATGAAGATGCGCTTCTCGACGAACTGGGCATACGACATCCCGCTCACCTTTTCGATGATCGCGCCAAGCAGGAAGTATCCGGAATTGTTGTAGGCGTAGCTGGAGCCCGGCTCGAAGGTCAGGGGATCGTTCTTGAAGGTGTCGATCATGCCGCTGACCGTGAGTGGCGTTCCGATGCTGGCGCGGAAGCCCGGCTTGCTGGTGTAGCTGACGATGCCGGAAGTATGGGTCAGCAGGTGCTCGATGGTGATCTTCTTGCCGTTGGTCGGATAGTCCGGCAGGTATTTTGTGATGTCGTCGTCGACCGACAGCTTGCCCTCGTCGGCCAGCATCAGGATCGCGGTGGAGGTGAACTGCTTGGTGACCGAGCCGATGCGGTGCTGTGCGCCCGCATCCATCGGGATGCCCTTGGCCACGTCCGCCATGCCGTAGCCTTTGCGGAAGACGGTCTTGCCGTCCTTGACCACGATGACCGATGCACCTGGCGCGTCCGGCTTGAAGTAAGGCGCGATGGCGGCGTCGATCCGGGCGGCCATGTCGCCGGCGGCGGGCGGCGCGGACTGGGCATACGCAGCGGGCAGCTGCAGGAGGATGACACTGGCGGTGCAAATGCTGGACAGCTTGAACATGACGCGCTCCCGTTAAAGTTATTGTCGGAAGCTGAACGATATGCCGGTGCCCGCGCAAAGGGGAGCGTGGGCCGATGAGTTGCCGATCAGGCTGCACGAATGCCGCGAAATGCGGGATGAATGGCCACCTCCGTCCGCGCCCCCCCGTCATCCCAGCGAAGGCTGGGATCCATACTGAATTGGCAATTCGATTGCGCCTCTTTCGGAGGCTCAGTATGGGTCCCAGCCCGCGCTGGGACGACGGTTAGCGGACGGAAGCGGCGACGTAGGCCTTGACGGCTTCGAAGGTCGGCTTGAAGGTGTCCTGGCGCGTCAGCGCGAACGCGATCGCGCGGCGCTGGCTCGGGACGTACATCGCCATCGTGCCCCAGAAGCCGGTATGGCCGTAAGCCTTCACGCCATTGGCGTCGTATTCGAAGATGCCGAGGCGGTACGGGCTGTCCGCCGGCAGGCCTTCCTTCGACAGCATCGCCTGCAGCGTCTCCGGGCGCTTGAACACCTTGCCTTCGAGGAGCATGTAGACGAAGCGGGCCATGTCTTCCGGGCTCGCCACCAGGCCTCCACCGCCGTACAGGTCGAGCGAAGCGTTCCAGCTGTAGGTGTCGTGGCCGTTCAGGTGCTGGTGCGCGCGCTGGCCGGCGTAGGCGCCCGGCTGCTCCGCGATTTCCCAGTAGGTGTTGGACAGGCCCAGCCGGTCGAAGCCAAGCTGGGTGCGCACCGCCTGGGCCAGCGGCTGGCCGGTCAGCTTCTCGACGATGCCGCCGAGCAGGATGTAGCCGCTGTCGGAGTAGGAATACTTGACGCCTGGCGCCGCCACCGGGTCGGTCCAGCTGGCCAGCGCCTGCATGTGGCTGTCGCGCGTCCAGGCGGTGTCGGGCTTGTTGGTGATCGTGTCGAGGAACTGTTTGGTCTGCGCATGGTCGGCCAGGCCGCCGGTGTGGGACAGCAGGTGGCGCACGGTGATCTTCGCCGTGTCGTAGCCGTCGCCTTCCAGGAGCGCGATGTAGGCCGGATCCACGTACTTGCGGATGCTGGCGTCGAGGTCGATCTTGCCGTCCTCCCACAGGCGCATCACGGTGGCCGCGGTATAGGTCTTGGTGTTGCTGGCGGTGCGGAACGAGGACTTGCGCCCCAGCCCCTCGCCGATGGTGACGGTGCGCGCCGATCCCGGTGCCGTGATCTCGGCGATCGCGATGCCCGCGCCCGGCTTGGCGGCGGCAGCGACGCCGGCGATGCCGTCCAGGCCCGGCTGCGCTGCAAAGGAATGCGCAGCCATCAGTGCGCCCGCGAAAGTGAGTGCTAACCTCTTCATGTCCCCTCCATATGTATGTACCGCCCAATATGACAAAAGGACAGCCGAGGCTGTCCTTTCGTAGATTCCGTGCGGCGCAGGGGCCGCGCGGGATCAGCGCTTGTGACGCAGTTTCTGGATCGCTGCCAACTGGGCGATTGCCGCGGCGAGTTCCGCCTGGGCTTTCGCGTAGTCGATCTTTGCTTCCTTGTTGTTCATCAGCTCTTCAGCCATGCGCTTGGCTTCGGTTGCTTTTGCTTCGTCGAGGTCGGCGCCGCGGATTGCGGTGTCGGCCAGGACCGTCACGCCGTTCGGCTGTACTTCCAGGATGCCACCGGCGACGAAAACGAATTCTTCGTCAGCACGGCCGGCCACCTTGATGCGTACCGCACCCGGCTTGATGCGCGTGATCAGTGGGGTGTGCTTGGGATAGATACCCAGCTCGCCCGCTTCACCCGGCAACGCGACGAATTCGGCTTCGCCGGAGAAGATCTGCTCTTCCGCCGAAACCACGTCCACGTGAATTGTGTTTGCCATATGTGTCCTATCGGGTGAAGGACCCTCCCCTCGCGGGAAGGGTCCCCGAACCTAATTAGCCGAGCTTCTTGGCTTTTTCGATTGCTTCGTCGATCGTGCCAACCATGTAGAACGCCTGCTCCGGCAGGTGATCCAGTTCGCCGGAAGCGATCATCTGGAAGCCCTTGATGGTGTCTTTCAGCGAAACGTACTTGCCTGGCGCGCCGGTGAACACTTCAGCGACGTGGAACGGCTGGGACAGGAAACGCTGCATCTTACGTGCGCGTGCCACGACCAGCTTGTCTTCCGGAGCCAGTTCGTCCATGCCCAGAATCGCGATGATGTCGCGCAGTTCCTTGTAACGCTGCAGCGTGCCCTGTACGGCGCGTGCGGTGTCGTAGTGTTCCTGGCCGACGACCAGCGGGTCCAGCTGGCGCGAGGTCGAGTCCAGCGGGTCCACTGCCGGGTAGATACCCAGCGAAGCGATGTCACGCGACAGAACGACGGTCGAGTCCAGGTGGGCGAAGGTGGTTGCCGGCGACGGGTCGGTCAAGTCATCCGCAGGGACGTACACGGCCTGGATCGAGGTGATCGAACCGGTCTTGGTCGAGGTGATGCGCTCTTGCAGGCGGCCCATCTCTTCGGCCAGGGTAGGCTGGTAACCCACTGCGGAAGGCATACGGCCCAGCAGTGCGGATACTTCGGTACCTGCCAGCGTGAAGCGGTAGATGTTGTCGACGAAGAACAGAACGTCACGGCCTTCGTCACGGAACGATTCAGCGATCGTCAGGCCGGTCAGCGCCACGCGCAGGCGGTTGCCTGGTGGTTCGTTCATCTGGCCGTACACCATCGCTACCTTGGAGTTAGCCGGGTTCTCGAGGTCGACGACCTTCGCATCAGCCATCTCGTGGTAGAAGTCGTTACCTTCGCGGGTACGCTCACCAACGCCGGCGAACACGGACAGACCCGAGTGCGCCTTCGCGATGTTGTTGATCAGTTCCATCATGTTCACGGTCTTGCCCACACCTGCACCGCCGAACAGACCGACCTTACCGCCCTTTGCGAACGGGCAGACCAGGTCAATCACCTTGATGCCGGTTTCCAGCAGGTCTTGCGACGGCGACAGTTCGTCGTACGCAGGAGCCACGCGGTGGATCGATGCGGTCTGCTCGTGCGAGACAGGACCGCATTCGTCGATTGGGTTGCCCAGCACGTCCAGGATGCGGCCCAGGGTAGCTTTACCAACCGGGACCATGATCGGGTGACCGGTGTTCTGGATGACCATGCCGCGACGCAGGCCTTCGGAAGAGCCCAGTGCAATGGTACGCACCACGCCGTCGCCCAGCTGCTGTTGTACTTCCAGGGTCAGCTCGGAGCCTTCCATTTTCAGTGCGTCGAATACCTTAGGCATTGCGTTACGCGGGAATTCCACGTCAACCACTGCGCCGATACACTGAACGATTTTGCCATCAGCCATTTTCGTTCCTTCTATATAGTTAAATTCGTTAAACCGCTGCCGCGCCGGAAACAATCTCGGACAGTTCCTTGGTAATCGCAGCCTGGCGAGTCTTGTTGTACACAAGCTTCAGTTCGCCAATCACGTTACCTGCGTTATCGCTTGCCGCCTTCATTGCAACCATGCGCGCCGACTGTTCGGACGCGAGGTTTTCGGCGACTGCCTGGTAAATCAGTGCTTCCAGGTAGCGCACCAGCAGTTCGTCAATCACGACTTGCGCGTCCGGCTCGTACAGGTAGTCCCACGAGTGGGAACCCTTGTCCGCTTCGAGCTTGCCAGCCGGCAGGGGGAGCAGCTGCTCCACTTGCGATTCCTGGCGCATCGTGTTGATGAACTTGGTGTAGCACAGGTAGACTGCATCGAGCTTGCCTTCCTGGTACTGATCGAGCATGACCTTGACAGGTCCGATCAGTTTTTCCAGGTGCGGCGTGTCGCCGATTTGGGTCACACTCGACACGACCGGCACGCCGACGCGGTTCAGGAAACCCAGTCCCTTGTTGCCAATGGCAACTGCTTGAATCTTATTGCCCGCCGCTTCCAGCTCGCGGGCTTTCTGCGTCACCATACGCAGCACGTTGGTGTTCATGCCGCCGCACAGACCCTTGTCGGTCGTGACGACGATGAAGCCAACTGCCTTCGCATCCTGGTCCTTGGCCTGGGCCATGAACGGGTGCGTGTATTCAGGATTCGCAGTCGCAAGATTGGCGGTGATATTACGAATCTTGTCACTGTAGGGACGGGCGGCGCGCATGCGATCCTGCGCTTTGCGCATTTTCGATGCGGCGACCATTTCCATCGCCTTGGTGATCTTCTTCGTATTCTCTACGCTCTTGATCTTGCCACGTATCTCTTTGCCTACTGCCATGAGTCCTTACTCCTTGTCGCATCGGGGCGCCGTTTGAGGGCGCCCCAACAGCATTAGAATGCGCCAGCTTTCTTGAAGTCGCCGATCGCAGCGGCCAGGGCGGCTTCGCCGTCCTTGTCCAGTGCCTTGGTTTCTTCGATCTTGGCGAGGAGCGGCGCGTGCGAGGTCTTCATGAAGGTGTGCAGCGCTGCTTCGAACGGCAGCACTTTCTTCACTTCGACGTCGTCCAGGAAGCCCTTGTTCACGGCGAACAGCGACACGGCCATCAGCGAGATCGACAGCGGCGAGTACTGCTGCTGCTTGAGCAGTTCGGTCACGCGGGCACCGCGGTCCAGCTGCTTGCGGGTCGATTCGTCCAGGTCCGATGCGAACTGCGCGAACGCAGCCAGTTCGCGGTACTGTGCCAGGTCGGTACGGATACCGCCGGACAGGCCCTTGATGACCTTGGTCTGTGCTGCGCCACCGACTCGCGACACCGAGATACCTGCGTTAATCGCAGGACGGATACCGGCGTTGAACAGCGAGGTCTCGAGGAAGATCTGGCCGTCGGTAATCGAAATCACGTTGGTCGGAACGAACGCGGAAACGTCGCCTGCCTGGGTTTCGATGATCGGCAGTGCGGTCAGCGAACCGGTCTTGCCGGTGACGGCGCCATTGGTGAACTTCTCGACGTAGTCAGGGTTCACGCGTGCTGCGCGCTCGAGCAGGCGGGAGTGCAGGTAGAACACGTCGCCTGGGTATGCTTCGCGGCCTGGTGGGCGGCGCAGCAGCAGGGAGATCTGGCGGTACGCAACTGCCTGCTTGGACAGGTCGTCGTACACGATCAGCGCGTCTTCGCCGCGGTCGCGGAAGTATTCGCCCATCGCGCAGCCGGAGTAGGCCGAGATGTACTGCATGGCTGCCGATTCGGATGCCGATGCTGCAACCACGATCGTGTATTCCATCGCGCCGTGCTGCTCGAGCGAGCGCACGATGTTCTTGATGGTCGATGCTTTCTGGCCGATCGCAACGTACACGCAGGTCATGTTCTGACCCTTCTGGTTGATGATCGCGTCGACTGCGACAGCCGATTTACCGGTCTGGCGGTCGCCGATGATCAGCTCGCGCTGGCCGCGGCCGATCGGCACCATCGCGTCGATCGACTTCAGGCCGGTCTGCATTGGCTGCGACACGGACTGGCGTGCAATCACGCCTGGTGCGATCTTTTCGATCGGTGCGGTCAGGGTGGTGTTGACCGGACCCTTGCCGTCGATCGGCTGGCCCAGGGCATTCACCACGCGGCCGATGAGTTCAGGCCCGACCGGCACTTCCAGGATGCGGCCGGTGGTCTTGACCGTGTCGCCTTCGGAGATGTGCTCGTACGCGCCGAGAATAACGGCGCCGACCGAATCACGCTCCAGGTTCATTGCCAGGCCAAAGGTGTTGCCTGGGAATTCCAGCATCTCGCCTTGCATCACGTCGGACAGGCCGTGGATGCGGACGATACCGTCGGCCACGGAGATCACCGTGCCTTCGTTCTTTACTTCAGCGCCGCTTTCGAGACCCTGGATCCGGCTCTTGATCAGTTCGCTGATTTCAGATGGGTTGAGTTGCATACTAACTCCTAATAGTTTCTTGGTGCGTAGGGCAAGGGCGCTAAGGCCGGTGCGTGCTGTTCGATTCTTATGCGGTCAGCGCGGTCTGCATGCGCTGCAGCTTGGCTTTGACGGAAGTATCGAGCACTTCATCACCGACTTCAACGCGCACACCACCGATCAGCGAAGGATCCACTGTTACCGTTGGGTTGAGCTTGCGGCCAAATTTCTTTTCCAGCGTGGTTACCAGTTCCGCCAGCTGCGCAGGCGAGATCTCGAACGCGCTCACGACGGTGGCATCGGCTGCACCCTCGTGAGCGTTCTTCAGCTCTTTGAACTGGGCAGCGATAACCGGCAGCAGCGTCACGCGGTCGTTTTCGACCAGCATGTCGAGGAAGTTCCGGGCCTCGGGCTGCATCGGCGACTTCACCAGCGACGCAATCGCGTCCACGGTCTGGTTGCCGGACACCTTCGGGTTGCGGGCAAAAGCCAGCACATCGGAGTTAGCGCCAATCTGGCCCAATTCTTCGACCAGCTCGGACCATGCTGCCAGGTTGCCTTGCTGGGCAACGCGGAACAGCGCTTCGGCGTAAGGACGGGCGACGGTTGCGAGTTCTGCCATGATTACAGCTCGGTTGCGAGTTTGGACAGCAGGTCGGCGTGCACCTGCGCGTTGACTTCACGCTTCAGGATCTGCTCGGCGCCCTTGACTGCCAGCGCGGCCACCTGGGAACGCAGTTCTTCGCGGGCCTGGGTCACTTGCTGCTGTGCGTCGTCATGTGCGGCGGCGACGATGCGCGCTGCTTCGGACGATGCGGTTTTCTTGGCTTCTTCGATAATCGCTGCAGCAGCCTTCTCGGCGTCGGCGATGCGCTTCTGTACTTCGTCGCGCGCGCTAGCCAGCTGGGCTTGTGCGTGCTTTTCGGCCTTGGCCATTTCAGCCTTGCCGCGGTCAGCCGCAGCCAGACCGTTTGCGATCCTCTCAGCGCGCTCGTCGAGCGCTTTCATCAGGGGTGGCCACACGAACTTCATGGTGACCAGCGCCAAGACGAGGAAGACCACGAGCTGTGCAAGCATTGTTGCGTTAAGGTTCACGGTATTTTCCTTCTCACAAAAACGGATGCCGAACCGTGACGGTTCGGCCCTTCAGTACCAGCGATTCGTTTGCTTAGGCTACAGGCGCAACGAATGGGTTCGTGAATGCGAACAGCATTGCGATACCAACGCCGATCAGGAATGCCGCGTCGATCAGACCAGCCAGCAGGAACATCTTGGTCTGCAGGGTGTTCATCAGTTCAGGCTGACGTGCCGAGGCTTCCAGGTACTTACCACCCATAATGGCGATACCGATACAGGCGCCGATAGCACCCAGGCCGATGATCAGGCCGCAAGCCAGAGCTACAAAAGAAAGGTCAGTCATGAGAGTTCCTTCAAAAGTTAAAATTAAAGCTAAATTAAAAACACAACTTCTTTACTACCACTATCTTTGCGATCCCTGATCAGTGGCCTTCATGCGCCTGACCGAGGTACACCAGCGTCAGCATCATGAAGATGAATGCCTGCAGGAACACGATCAGGATGTGGAAGATCGCCCACACAGAACCAGCCAGGACGTGGCCAACAAAGCCCAGGCCGGTTGCGCTGGCGCCGAGCAAAGCGATCAATAGGAACAGCAGTTCGCCGGCAAACATGTTGCCGAACAGTCGCATACCGAGCGACACCATCTTTGCTGCGTATTCGATGATGTTCAGCAGCAGGTTGAACGGCGCCATCCAGATGCCGAACGGTGCTGCGAACAGTTCATGGATCCAGCCGCCCAGGCCCTTGATCTTGATGCCGTAGTAGATCATCAGCAGCAGCACGCCGAACGAGATACCGATGGTGCCGTTCAGGTCAGCGGTAGGCACGACGCGG
This sequence comes from Telluria sp., assembly GCA_035759315.1. Lineage (GTDB taxonomy): Bacteria > Pseudomonadota > Gammaproteobacteria > Burkholderiales > Burkholderiaceae_D > Telluria. The sequence goes on from DASTVB010000101.1 coordinate 15,345, forward strand.
TGATACGGGAACAGGTGGGTCACGCCCAGCTTTTCGAAGGCGTACGAGAACAGGTCGACCGGCAGGAAGTCCAGCGAATTCATCAGGGCGACCCAGACGAACACGGTCAGTGCCAGCGGCGCGATGAAGCTGCGGTCGCCGTGCACGATGGCCTTCGACTGGTTGTCCACCATTTCGACCAGCATCTCGACGGCGCCCTGGAAGCGGCCCGGCACGCCGGAAGTGGCTTTGCGCGCGGCAGTCCACATGATGAAGATGCCGAGGATGCCCATCGCGACCGACCAGAACAGCGTGTCGTAGTTGATCACGCTGAAGTCGACGACGAAGTCCTGGTGCTTGTTCGACAGGTGCCCGAGGTGGTGCTTGATGTATTCCGAAGCAGTCGGCGCGTGGCTCGCTGCTCCCTCAACCGGTGAACTCATATTTGTCAGTGCCTAAATAATAAGATGATGTAACTTTTCAGTGCCACGATGAAGCCTGCGACAAACGCGAGCCAGTTCATATCGCGGTACAGCCAGCCGACGGCGCCGAAGAGCGCCAGCGTCAATGCAATCTTTATAAATTCCCACACGAAGAACGTCGCGGGATTCGCCCCACCCGGCTTGTTCATGCCGGCGAACAGTCGCAAGGCAAACACCCCGTTGGGCAAGACACAGCAGATTCCGCCGAGGACCGCGGACACCATCGCAACTTCGCCACCAAGCATCGCGGCGATTGCGCCAGCGATGGCCGTAGCTATCAATTGCAGGGAGACTACGCGCCACATTGTTATTGTTTTCGCGCTAGCCATATGGTGCCGTGTTACCGGAATTCGGGATCGTGAATCGACGGGATTATACGGCCTGAACGGAAGGGCAGTCAAACGTGATACGAACGCGAAATGATTCTCTGTGTGTATTTTGTGGCGTCCGGCGTCACATTTTAATTGGTGATATCCGGTATACGTTTGCTAATGGAAGGGGACTGTCCCGGCACGGGACTGTCCCCCGGTGTCTGGCGTTACCGGTTGGGCCGAACACCGAGGGACGGTCCCCTGCGGGGACAGTCCCTTTGTATTTACGCGCGCAGGCGGGTGAGGACCGAGTCGAGCACGTCGAGGTCGGCGAAGTCGATGATCATCTGCCCCTTGCCCTTGGCGCCCATCTTGAACAGGACCGGGGTCGCCAGCTTGTCAGACAGCTCCTCCTCGAGGCGCACGATGTCGCCCGACTTCTCCTTCTCGCGCTTGGCCGCCGGATTCTTGGCTTCCTCCAGCGAGCGCGCAACCAGCTTCTCGGTCTCCCGCACCGACAGGCGCTTGGCGATGACCTGGTTGGCCAGCGTGATCTGGGTGGCCGCATCGACCGCCAGCAGCGCACGCGCGTGGCCCATGTCGATGTCGCCGGCCATCAGCATGGTCTGCACGGGCGAGGCCAGGTTAATCAGGCGCAGCAGGTTCGACACCGCGCTGCGCGAGCGGCAGACCGAAGCCGCCGCCTGCTCGTGGGTGAAGTGGAAGTCGTTGATCAGGCGCGCGATGCCCTGCGCCTCTTCCAGCGGGTTCAGGTCTTCACGCTGGATGTTCTCGATCAGGGCCATCGCGGCCGCGGCCTGGTCGTCGACGTCGCGCACCAGCACCGGGATCTCTTCGAGGCCGGCCATCTGCGCCGCGCGGAAGCGGCGTTCGCCGGCGATGATCTCGTAGCGCGAGTCGCCGATCGGGCGCACCAGCACCGGTTGCATG
>DASTVB010000102.1:0-17294 GCA_035759315.1 Telluria sp.
AGTGCCAGCTGCTGAAGCGCTTCAGGATACTCACGCTCCGCCGCCGTTTCCAACCAGCGCCGCGCCGCCATCCGATCCATCGCGACGCCCTCGCCCTCGCTCAGCATGTTCGACAACGTGAACATCGCCGCCGCCACGCCCCGCTGCGCCGCCATCTCCAACCAGTACGCCGCACGCGCCTTGTCCTGCGCCACGGCGATCCCGTTCCGGTACATCAGTCCCAGCCGCCAGGCAGCGGCGCCATCGCCACGCTCGGCCTGCACGCTTAGCTCTTCAAATACCGCCGGACGATCAAGCTGCACCACATCCGCAGCCACTGCGCTACCCTCGGCAACCAAGCAGGCGGCCAGGAGCAGGCACCGCGCCAATCTCATTTCGCCAGGTCCACCGCGTACAGCGCATAGCCCTTGCCGAGTCCATCATCGGCGCGCAGCTGCGTCACATTCAACACGCCCGCCTCCTGCGCCAGCGCGATCATGTTCGGCGCCGAGTGGAACACCACCGGCCCCGCCGTCTTCACGTTCGCGAACGACCAGCTGCGCTCCTGCGCCACCTGCGCGCGGGACAGCGTCTTGACTTTCTTCAGGTAGGCGATCAGCACGTCCCGGTTATTGTCGGGCGAGGCCAGCACGGTCCTGCTGCCGTCCAGGCCAGGGAAGCCACCGCCACCGCTCGCGCGGTAATTGTTCGTCGCAACGATGAATTCCTGCGCCGGCTCGATCGCGACGCCCTTGTAACTGAGGTTGCGGATGCGTGAACCGGCCGGCTGCGTCACGTCGATCTCGTAGCGCACGTCCTTCGAGGTCAGCATGTCGAAGTTGTAGCCGGCGAATCCCGGGTTGACCAGTTCCTGCGGCTCGGCCTTCGCGGGATCGATCCGGTTGAAACGTTCCGCCGCCTTTTCCAGCCACGCTTTCAGGCCGGCACCGTCGACCTTGACCGCGTACAGCGAGTTTGGATACAGGTACAGGTCGGCCGCGTTGTTGAGCGCGAGCGGGCCCGCTTTCACGTCCGTGTAATCGGTCACGCCGGCGGCGCCGGTCTTGAACGGCGCCGACATCGACAGCACCGGCAGCTTTGAATACTGCGGCAGGTTGGCAGCCACGTAGGTGGCCACATAATCCGCCTGCGCCAGGTTCACCGCCGATACCGCCGACACGTCGCCGGCGTCGGCGAAGAAGGTCGACATGCGGTAGTCGCTGGAGCCGACCGGCGTCCTGACGTAGTCGATGGTCGCCTTGTGCTCGCCGGCCACCAGGTCCGCGATCCGGTCGTCGGGGGCCTGTCCCTGCGCGCTGCGCGCCTCCACCCGCGTACCCGACTGGTCGACGCGCCACGCCTTGCCATCGTATTTCAGCTTCAGCGCGATCACGCCGAGGTGCTTGCCCCACAGGCTGGGCATCACGGTCGGCACGCCGTGCACGGTGCCCTTCACCTTGTCCACGCCGGGCAGGTTGAACTGGGGGACGGTGCTGGACGGATTCGGGAACACCTGGTGCGAATGCCCGATCAGCATGGCGTCGATGCGCGCGCCCGCCACCTGCGCCAGGTGCCAGTTCCCGTTTTCCATCCCGGGCGAGTACGGGCTGTCGTCCAGCCCTGCGTGCGAAATCGCCACCACCAGGTCCGCGCCCTTGCGCCGCATCTCCGGCACGTAGCGCAGCGCCGTTTCGCGCACGCCTTCGGTATAGACCTTGCCCTCCAGGTGGCGCTTATCCCAGGACATGATCAGCGGCGGCGCGAAGCCGATGATCCCGACCTTAACCGTCGCGCTGACCGGTTTGCCGTCCGGGCCGACCGCCGACACCTTCTTGTGGATGATGTGATAAGGCGCGAACAGGGTCTTGCGCGTCTTCGCGCTGTAGACATTGGCCAGCACCTGCGGGAACGCGGGCCCGGCACAGTGCTTCGCGGCCTTCTTCATGCCGGGGACGTCGAACTGGCGGCCGGTGACCTGGCTCAGGTAGGCCAGCCCGTAGTTGAATTCATGGTTGCCGATGCCGCTGCCCTCCACGCCCAGCATGTTCAACGCCTTGTAGACGGCGATGGTTTCGTCGCACCGGACCGGCCTCGCGAGCGCCTGGTAGTCGGCCAGCGCGGTGCCCTGGATGGTGTCGCCGTTGTCCAGCAGGAGCGTATTCGGGAACTCCCGGCGCGCCAGCGCGATCAGCGTGGCGGTGCGTTCCAGCCCGAACGAAGGGTCGGCCGCCAGCTTGAAATAGTCATAACTGAGCACGTTCGCGTGCAGGTCGCTGGTTTCGAGCAGCGCCAGCGTCGCCGTGGCGCCGGGCTGCTGCGCCAACGACGCCGGGGAGAGGAACATGGAGAGGATGGCGGCGCTGACGATTGGATAACGCATGGGGATGGCCCTGGCTGGAAAGTTGGCTGCATCATAAGCGGCCCGCCGGGAGCCGGCAAGCGGCGCGCTGGGGTATAATCTAAGGTTCGATTCAACCAATATTAGACGCCGAGACCATGGAAGCTGAACGCATCAACGCCCTCTCCAACCTGCTGTCCGACCTGACCGGTCGGGAAGCCGAACTTCGGAGGTATCTTTGACTTCGATAAGAAGTCGGAGAAACTCGAACAGGTAAGCCAGGAACTGGAAGACCCCGCCGTCTGGGACAACCCAAAGCACGCGCAGGAACTTGGCAAAGAAAAGAAAATGCTCGAAGGCGTGGTCCACACGCTGGAAAAAGTCGGCGCGGACCTGAACGACGCGCGCGACCTGTTCGACATGGCCAAGGAAGAGCAGGACGACGACACCCTCGAAGCGATCATCGCCGACACCGAAGAGTTCAAGACCATCATCGAAGGCATGGAGTTCCGCCGGATGTTCTCGAACCCGATGGACCCGAACAACTGCTTCGTCGACATCCAGGCCGGCGCGGGCGGCACCGAAGCCCAGGACTGGGCTTCCATGCTGCTGCGCCAGTACCTCCGCTATTGCGAGCGCAAGGGCTTCAAGGTCGAGATCCTGGAACAGTCGGACGGCGAGGTCGCCGGCATCAAGACCGCCACGCTGAAGGTCGAGGGCGAATACGCCTACGGCTACCTGCGCACGGAAACCGGCGTGCACCGCCTGGTGCGCAAGTCGCCGTTCGACTCCGCCAACGGCCGCCATACCTCGTTCTCGAGCGTGTTCGTGTATCCGGAAGTGGATGACTCGATCGAGATCGAACTGAATCCGGCCGACATCCGCATCGATACCTACCGCGCATCGGGCGCAGGTGGCCAGCACATCAACAAGACCGACTCCGCGGTGCGCCTGACGCACGGCCCGTCCGGGATCGTGGTGCAGTGCCAGAACGACCGTTCGCAGCACCGCAACAAGGCCGAGGCGATGGACATGCTGAAGGCAAAACTGTTCGAACTCGAACTGCGCAAGCGCATGAGCGAGCAGCAGAAGCTGGAAGACTCCAAGACCGACGTCGGCTGGGGCCACCAGATCCGCTCGTACGTGCTGGACCAGTCCCGCATTAAGGACCTGCGCACCAACGTCGAAACCGGCAACACCAAGAACGTACTGGACGGCGACCTGGACGAATTCATCTCCGCATCGCTGAAGCAGGGTATCTGAGATGAGCGACCGTAAGCGCGCCTTCATCTTCGACATGGATGGAACGATCGTGGACAACATGGCGTTCCACACCAAGTCGTGGATCGCCTTCTTCGAACGCCGCGGCCAGAAGATCGACGCGGACGAATTCTTCCTCGCGACCGCCGGCCGCCAGGGCAAGGAGATCATGCGCACCTACGTCGGCGAGCACCTCACCGACGACGAGAACAAGGTGCTGAACGAAGAGAAGGAATCGGTCTACCGCGAGCTGTACAAGCCGCACCTGAAGACCGTGGACGGCTTCGACGGCCTGGTGGCCGAAGCGCGCCGCCGCAACGTGAGCCTGGCAGTGGCCACCTCGGCGCCGAACGCCAACATCGAGTTCACGCTCGATGGCCTCGACCTGCGCAGCAAGTTCGACGTGATCGTCGGCGCGGTCGACGTCGCGCGCGGCAAGCCGGAGCCGGACGGCTTCCTGCTGGCTGCGCAGCGCTGCGGCGCCGACCCGAAGGACTGCATCGTGTTCGAAGACGCGCCGCTGGGCGTGGAAGCGGCGCGCCGCGCCGGCATGCGCTGCGTGGTGCTGACCACCACCCTGCCCGCCGAAGCCTTCGCCTCGTTCGACAACGTGATCCACATTGCCACCGACTTCTCGGAACTGACCATCGACGAGCTGTTCGGCGACGACTGAAATTAACTACAAAAACCCACATCAATCATGACTACGGATAACCTGGACACCGCCGCCCTGCCGGCCGACGAAAACAAGATCATGGCCGAGCGCCGCGCCAAGCTGGCCGCCATCCGCCAACAGGGCATCGCCTTCCCGAACGACTTCCGCCCGCAGCACAATGCGGCCGCGCTGGTCGAACAGTACGGCGGCTGGTCGCGCGAAGAGCTGGAAGCCGAACCGGTACCGGTGGTGCTGGCCGGCCGCATGATGCTCAAGCGCGAAGCCGGCAAGAAGGCCGCGTTCGCAACACTGCAGGACGCGTCGGGCGTGTTCGCCACCGGCCGCATCCAGGTCTACGTCACGCTCGACAACGCGGGTGCCGAAGCGATGGAAGCGCTGCACCACTACGACCTGGGCGACATCCTGGGCGTGGAAGGCACGCTGTTCAAGACCAAGGTCGAAGAGCTGACCATCAAGGTTACCAAGCTGCACCTGATCACCAAGGCGATCCGTCCGCTGCCGGACAAATTCCACGGCCTGGCCGACCAGGAAACCAAGTACCGCCAGCGCTACGTCGACCTGATCATGAACGAGGAGACGCGCCGCACCTTCAAGGCGCGCACCGCCGCGATGTCGTCGATCCGCCACTTCATGGAAAAGAACGGCTTCATGGAAGTCGAAACCCCGATGCTGCACCCGATCCCGGGCGGCGCCGCGGCCAAGCCTTTCATCACCCACCACAATGCGCTGGACATGGAGATGTTCCTGCGGATCGCGCCGGAGCTGTACCTCAAGCGCCTGGTGGTGGGCGGCTTCGAGCGCGTGTTCGAAGTGAACCGCAACTTCCGCAACGAAGGCGTGTCGACCCGTCACAATCCTGAATTCACGATGATGGAGTTCTACGCGGCGTACACCGACTACCTGTGGATGATGGACTTCACCGAAGCGGTGATCCGCCAGGCCGCGGTCGACGCCCACGGCAGCGCCCTCCTCACTTACGGCGGCCGCGAGCTGGACCTGTCCAAGCCCTTCCACCGCCTGACCATCGTTGGCGCGATCAACAAGTACGCACCGCATTACACCAACGAGCAGCTGGAAGACGCCGAATTCATCAAGGCGGAACTCAAGAAATTCGGCGTCAAGCCGTTCGCCAACGCGGGCCTGGGCGCGCTGCAACTGGCGCTGTTCGAAGAGACTGCCGAAGCGCAGCTGTGGGAGCCGACCTTCATCATCGACTACCCGGTGGAAGTGTCGCCGCTGGCGCGCGGATCGGATGCGCGTCCCGGCATCACCGAGCGCTTTGAACTGTTCATCGTCGGCCGCGAGATCGCCAACGGCTTCTCGGAGCTGAACGATCCGGAAGACCAGTCCGCGCGCTTCCTGGCGCAGGTGGAAGCCAAGGACGCCGGCGACGAAGAGGCGATGTTCTACGACGCCGACTACATCCGCGCACTCGAATACGGCATGCCGCCGGCCGGCGGTTGCGGCATCGGCATCGACCGCCTGATGATGCTGATCACCGACTCGCCGAACATCCGCGACGTCATCCTCTTCCCGCACCTGCGCCGCGAAGACTAAGGAAAAAGCCCGCTAGCGCGGGCTTTTTTTTGGCTTGTCCGCCCGGGATGGGCGCAAGTGCGTCGCATCGCGGTTTGGCGGATTCGGCATAATCATGTCCGGATCCGCCACAGCGTTCACCGGCGCTGGAGCGGTAGTGCTATCGCTCGGCGATCACCACGTCGACGCGGCGCGACGCGGCATTGGTCGCGCCGGTGCCGGTGGTATCGGCGGGCTTTTCAAGCAGCGTGCGGTCCTTCGGCAGTCCGGCCGCGACCAGCGCGGCCTGCACGGCTTCGGCGCGCTCTTTGGACAGGCGGGCATTGGCTTCGGGGTCGCCGGTCGGGTCGTTGAAGCCGGAGATTACGGCCGTGTAGATCGTATTCCCCTTCAGGTATTCGACCAGCGACACGGCCTTGGTGGCAAATTCCGAATGCACGTCCGATTTGCCCGTATCGAAATACACCTTCAGCGCCGGCGCTGAATCCACCGTGGCCATGACCACGGCAGCCCCTTCGGGGATCACCTCCGGCGCAACCTCGGCCGCAGGAGTCGCAGGGGTCGCGGCGACGGGAGCCTCCGCAGGAGCCGGAGCCGGCTCGGTCCGATCGGCGCGTTTCATCGTGGTGCAGTAGCCGAGGGCAAGCAGGACCACCACGCCGCCGATCACCCACGGTAGCCAGCTTCGCGAGGGCGGGTCAGCGGTGACCGCACGTGGCGTCGCCGGCGCGCCGCCGGCCCACGCGCTGCGCGTGCCGATGAACGATTCAGCGTCGGCCGGAAGCGCGGCCGGCATCGCGCCACCGCGCGCCACCTGCGCCACGATCGCCGGCAATGCGTAGCTGAGCGCCGCGACGACCTTGCTGCGATCGAGGCCGAAGCGGGCAGCCATGTCCGGGACCAGGGTGTCGTCGCCGATCGCGCGTTCCAGGTCCGCCTCCGCAACCGGCACATGCGATGCGGGCGAGGCGGTCCACCCATCTACGGCGCTGCCGATGCCGCCGGCGCGCAGCCTTTGCAGGAAGCCGGCCACGCCGCCGCGGCCCGGATCGCTGATCCGCGCCAGCAGCATTTGCACGAACGGCCTGGCCCGGTCGCCCAATCCGAACTGCTGGGCGAGCGCATTGATAATGTCGTCGAACATAGCGAGTACTCCTTCACGGTTGATTCATGCAGGGAAACCGCCGGTTACCGCGGCAGATTGTTTGATAGTAGTACGCGAATCGGCGAGCACAACAGGATCACGAAAAAAAAGCCCGCTGCAAGCGGGCTTTTTTTGGATGGCAAGTTCAACTGTTTGAAATGTAGTACATGGCGGTAATGCTGGCGGCGTTCATGGCCATCACGAAGCCAATCATTTTCCAGGTTTGCGCGTGCATGGAGCGCTCCAGGTTCCTTTCCTGCTCGTGCATTTTGCGCTCCAGGTGTGCTCCCTGGTCGCGCATGGCGCGTTCGAGGTTGGCCCCTTGTTCGCGCATGGCGCGTTCGAGGTTGGCCCCCTGTTCGTACAATGCTCTTGCGAAGTGCGAACTCATCATTACCATTTGCGCCTGGGTTTCGCTCTTCTGCGTATCCATTTCCGAACGCAACAACTGGAACTGCAGCAGCATTTCAGCTCGAAATGCCCGCAACTCGGCAAACAGAAGCTGGATATCGCCACGCAGGGCCTGCACCTCTACCCGCACCCCTTGCAAGTCTTCCTTCGTCGCGTAATGGGACAGCAGCGTGTCAGGCTTGTCGTTTTCCATAAGACCATCGTGTACCCCGATGGCGCTATCGTCAAGCGAGTTGGTCAGGGGTTGCGACTACCCCTTCGCGTTTACGTGACCACGCGGTAGCAGGGGACGTAGGCTTTGCCCGGCAGCTTCATGCGGCTCTGCTCGACGAAAGAGGACAGCAGCACGTCCATCAGCTGCATGATCTCCTTGTCGCCGTGGATCTCGAACGGCCCGTGCTGTTCGACCGCGCGGATGCCCTCGTCCTTGACGTTGCCGGCCACCACGCCGGAGAACGCGCGGCGCAGGTTGGCGGCCAGCAGGTGCTTGTCCTGCTTGGTGTGCAGCGACAGGTTGCGCATGTTCGCGTGGGTCGGGCGGAACGGCTTCTGGAACTCGTGGTCGATCTTCAGCAGCCAGTTGTAATAATAGGCATCACCGCGCGCCTTGCGGAACTCGCGCACCGCGCGGATCCCGCGCTGCATTTCCTGCGCCACCGCGGCCGGGTCGTCGATGATGATCTTGTAGTGCTTCTGCGCCTCGGGGCCGAGCGTGCCGCCGATGAAGGCGTCGATCTGGCGGAAGTAGTCGGCCGCCGTGGAAGGCCCCGTGAACACCACCGGGAACGGCATTTCGGCGTTGGACGGGTGCAGCAGGATGCCGAGCAGGTACAGGATTTCTTCGGCCGTGCCGGCGCCGCCCGGGAACACGATAATGCCGTGGCCGGTGCGCACGAAAGCTTCCAGGCGCTTCTCGATGTCCGGCATGATCACCAGGTCGTTGACGATCGGGTTCGGCGATTCGGCCGCGATTATGCCCGGCTCGGAAATGCCGAGGTAGCGGCCGCGGCTCAGGCGCTGCTTGGCGTGGCCGATGGTGGCGCCCTTCATCGGACCCTTCATCGCGCCAGGGCCGCAGCCGGTGCAGATGTCGAGCTCGCGCAGGCCGGCTTCGTAGCCGACCTCTTTCGTATAGTTGTACTCGATCCGGTTGATCGAGTGGCCGCCCCAGCACACCACCAGGTTGGGGCTGATCTGCGGGCGCAGCACGTTGGCGTTGCGCAGGATGTGGAATACCGAGTCCGTGATGCCCTCGGAGGTATGCAGGTCGAACTTCGGGTTCCCGATCACCTCGTTGCTGACGAAGATGATGTCGCGCAGACAAGCAAACAGGTGCTCGTGAATGCCCTTGATCATCTTGCCGTCGACGAAGGCCGACGAGGGCGCGCCGCGGATGTCGAGCTTGATGCCGCGCTCGCGCTGTATGATGCTGATTTCAAAATTCTTGTAGCGCTCCAGCAACTCTTTACCATCGTCGATGGTGCTGCCGGTGTTCAGGACCGCAAGCGCACAGTTGCGGAAAATTTGATACAGGCCGCCCTGGCTGGTGTCGAGCAGTTTGGCGACTTCCGTCTTCGACAGAATTTCAAGGTGGCCTTCAGGGGAAATCAGGGTATCGACAACATCAAGATCCATAAAACGAATTCCTTTATTCGATGACATACAGGCCAGTCGCACCACTATACCACTGCGGCAAAGGTCCGTTTTTCAACTGTGTTTACCGTCGGCACGAAAATTGACTTGCGGGCGGGAATTTGGCTTAAAATGCACCGCGCACTTGATTCCCGTCAAGGAATCGAGTCGAAGGAAACCCGTCGTTATAACTACATAATAGGAGAAGCCGCATGAGCGGTGCAGCTACTAACGCCCCCAAGGAAGCAGCAGTTCCCGAATTCAAGCAGGTAATGGGTCATCCCGCACCGCTCTGGATGCTGTTCATGACCGAGTTCTGGGAGCGCTTCGCGTTCTACGGCATTCGCTGGGCACTCGTGCTCTACATCGTCGCCCAGTTCCACGGCGGCGACCCATCCGGACAGCAGTCCGCGAACCTGATCTACGGCTCCTACCTGGCGCTGGTTTACGCTGGCGCCATCTTCGGCGGCTACGTGGCGGACAAGATCATCGGCTACCAGCGTTCGATCCTGGTCGGCGCGATCTTCATGGCGGTCGGCCTGTTTGCGATCACCCTGCCCGATCCTGAAATCTTCAAGCTCGGCCTGGCGACCATCATCGTCGGTAACGGCCTGTTCAAACCGAACATCTCGACCATGGTCGGCAAGCTGTACACCGTGTCGGACACCCGCCGCGATTCCGGCTTCACCATCTTCTACATGGGCATCAACGCCGGCGCGTTTCTGGCACCGATCCTGACCGGCTGGATGGCCGAGCAGCTGATGGGTACGCCTGACATGCCTTCGTACAAGGTCGTGTTCTTCGCATCCGGCATCGGCATGCTGATTTCGCTGGTGTGGTTCTACATCGGCCGCCGCGAACTGAACGGCATCGGCGCACCGATCGAAGGCGCCACCGGTCCTGGCCGCGTGATCGGCACCATCGTCGGCGCAATCGTCGTGATCCCGGTCGTCTACTTCCTGCTGAGCATGGGCGCGGACAAGCTGATGTACGTGCTGGGCGCGATGTTCGTCGGCCTGTCGCTGATGCTGCTGATCGAGGGTATCAAAAACGGTGAAATCGCACGCGACAAGACCATCGCCATGCTGATCATCTTCGCGTTCAACATCCTGTTCTGGATGTTCTTCGAACAGGCAGGCAGCTCGTTCACCTTCCTGGCCGACAAGATCGTCGACCGCGAAATGTTCGGCTGGGTGTTCCCGGTGGGCTGGTTCCAGTCCGTGAACTCGATCGCCATCATCGCCTGCGCACCGCTCATGGCATGGCTGTGGGTCGCGATGGGCCGCCGCAACGCCAACCCGTCGATCCCGCGCAAGTTCGGTCTCGGCCTGCTGGGCAACGGCCTGGCCTTCGGCCTGCTGATGATCGCCCTGTCGTCGATGGTGGACGGCTTCGGCAAGATCCCGTTCTGGACCCTGTTCATGGTCTACGTGATCCAGTCGATCGGCGAGCTGTGCCTGTCCCCGATCGGCCTGTCGATGGTCACCAAGCTCGCTCCGGTGCGCCTGGTCGGCTTCGGCATGGGCGGCTGGTTCCTGTCGACCGGTATCGGCAACGCGCTGTCGGGTATCTTCGCTTCGCACGTTTCCGGTGAAACCGGCATGACCACCGCCTCGGCGCTGGACGGCTACACCTTCGGCTTCTGGGCACTGATGGGCGCTGGCGTCCTGCTGTTCCTGATCGCCCCGCTGATCCAGAAACTGATGCACGGCGTGAAGTAAGCTTCCGCCTCCCCCAAAAACGGCGACTTCGGTCGCCGTTTTTCATTTTGGAGTCACACTTTGGTGTCAGGCACAGCTCATCCATTGCGGTGCCTTACACCCAGGGGAATCGACACCTGACACCAAGGTTGAGGTAGCGCAGGGAATGGTTGGAAAATCGGACGGAAAAGTAGCGCCACGCGATCCGCGGCGAATCGTGCGCGGCTGAAGTAGCGTGTTACGACCCCGGTGTCAGGCACCGTGTGGTAAGCGGCGGGGACAGGTCACCACTCTGCGGCGGTGCCTGACACCACGCTTGATGTAGCGCAAGGCTATAATCGGCGTTCGCGGGCTGGTGCCCGGTTGCAAGAGGTCGTCGTGGGTCATCAACATCGTTTCAACCGCTCGCGCGGATTCGTCCTGCTCCTTATCATCGCGGTGCTGCTGTTCGTTGCCGGCGCCGTCGCTTATGTGATGTCGTCGTTCGTGCCGAAGCTGCCTTCGCTCGATGTCATTACGCAGTACCAACCGAAGATTCCGTTGCGCGTCTATACGGCGGACAAGGTGCTGATCGGGGAATTCGGGGAGGAGCGGCGCGATTTCATTCCGATCGCGCAGATTCCCGAGAAGATGAAGAAGGCCCTGCTGGCGATCGAGGATTCGCGCTTCTACGAGCACAACGGGGTGGACTGGATCCGGGCCGGCGGCGCGATCAAGGGCATGATCACCAGCGGCCGCATCACCGGCTTTTCGACGATCACGATGCAGATCCCGCGCAATTTCGTGATTTCGCGCGCCAAGGTCCCGAGCCGCAAGCTGGCCGAGATCATGCTCGCCTACCGCCTCGAGGAGCAGCTGACCAAGGACCAGATCCTCGAGGTCTACATGAACCACATGTTCCTCGGCCAGCGCGCCTACGGTTTCGGCAGCGCCGCGCGCATTTACTTCAACAAGCCGCTGGCGAAGCTGTCGCTGGCGGAGATGGCGATGCTGGCCGGCCTGCCGCAGAACCCTTCGTACCACAACCCGATCGCGAACCCGAAGCGCGCGCGCCATCGCCAGCACCAGGTACTGGCGCGCATGCGCGAGCTCAATTACATCGACGAGGATGAGTACCGCAAGGCGCTCGCCGAGCCGCTCAAGGTTAATCCGCGCGGCGGCCAGGAGTTCGCGACCCATGCGGAATACGTCGCCGAACTGGCGCGACAGCAGGTCTACGCGCAGTTCAAGGAAGAGGCTTATACGCGCGGTTTCGTGGTCACCACCACGATCCGCAGCGCCGACCAGAACGCGGCCTACGCGGCGGTGCGCCGCAATGTGACGGAGTTCGACCAGCGCCGCGGCTACCGCGGCCCGGAAGCGCGCATCGACCTGCCCGAGCCGGGCCCGGACCGCGACGATGCAATCGACGAGGCGCTGCAGCAGCGCCCGGCCAGCGACGGCTTCATGCCGGCGGTGGTGCTGGAAGCGTCGCGCAAGCGCGTGGTGGCCGAGACGATGGCCGGCGACACGCTGGAGCTGGAAGGCGACGCGCTGAAGTTCGCGGCGCGCGCACTGTCGCCGGAGGCCTCGTCGTCGCTGCGTATCGAGCCGGGCGCGGTGATCCGCGTCTCGCGCGACGCCAAGAAGCGCTGGGCGATCGCGCAGGTGCCGCAAGTGGCGGCCGCCTTCGTGTCGCTCGACCCGGACACCGGCGCCTATCGCGCTCTGGTGGGCGGCTTCGACTACAACCTGCAGAAGTACAACCATGTCACCCAGGCCTGGCGCCAGCCCGGCTCCGCCTTCAAGCCCTTCGTGTATTCGGCGGCGCTGGAACAGGGCTTCTGGCCCGGCACGCTGATCCTCGACGAGCCGCTCGACATGCCGGGCGAAGACGCCGGCGAGACTTGGTCGCCGCGTAACGACGACGGCGAGTTCGAAGGCCAGGTAACGCTGCGCCGCGCGCTCGCCCGCTCGAAGAACGTGCCAACGGTGCGCCTGATGCGTGCGGTCGGCGTGCAGCACGTGCACGAGCACATGGCCCGCTTCGGCTTCGACCCGGCGCGCCACCCGCGCAACCTGACCATGGCGCTCGGCACCGGCGCGGTGACCCCGCTGCAGATGGCCGGCGCCTACTCAGTGATCGCCAACGGCGGCTACAAGGTCCAGCCTTACCTGGTCTCGAAGATCACCGACGGCGCCGGCAATACGATCTTCCAGGCCAAGCCGCCCGAGAAGACCCGCGTGCTCGATTCGCGCAACGCCTTCATCATGGACAGCATCCTGCGCGACGTGACGGTGTACGGCACCGCCGCCGCGGCCTCCCCCGGCCTCGGGCGGCGCGACCTGGCCGGCAAGACCGGCACCACCACCGACGCGGTCGACGGCTGGTTCGCCGGCTACGGCGGCGGCGTGGTGGCGGTGGCCTGGATGGGCTACGACGAGCCGCGCACGCTGGGCAGCAAGGAGTTCGGCTCCACGCTGGCGCTGCCGATCTGGATGGACTACATGAAGCGCGCCCTGTCCGGCGTTCCACCGCGCGTGCTGCCGCAGCCGGAAGGCCTGGTGCAGGAAGGCGATGAATGGATGTACGCGGAGCACGCTAATGGCGCCGCCATCCGCCTGCTCGACGTGGCGCCGCTGCCCGAAACGCCAGCGCCGGAGGAGGAAGCGGAGCAGCCGGAAGAAGTTATCGAGGAACCGGTCACACAGTAGAGCGCGCAAGTACGGCATGCCGTTTGGGAACAATGTACACTTGTTTCCAAGAGAATAACTTTAACGCGCCATGCCTCCTGCACGCTCCCATACCGGCCCGGCGGCGCTGTTCGCCGCGATCTGTGCGCTGGCCTTCGGGCTGGCCGCCTTCCTGTATGGCGCGCGCCTGGAAGCGACGCTGGCGCAGGTCGAGGCCTCGCGCGTGCGCTTCACGCTCGGCGATCTGCGCACCGATTTCGAAAAGAGCCTCGACCGCGGCTTCGCGATCGGCCAGCTGGCCAACGCACAGGCCGCGCTGGAGGCGGAAGCGCGCCAGGACAGCGACGTGCTGTCGCTTACGGTGCTCGACGAGAACGGACGCCGCGTGTTCCACGCCGGCGAGAACGTGCCGGTCCCGGTCCCGGCGCAGGACGGCGTACGCCGCACGAGCGACGCCATCACCGCGTCCACCACCCTCTCCTACAATTACGGCGTCCCCGCGGGCACGCTGCTGATACGCTATTCGCACCGCCCGCACGACGAGATCATGGCGGCGCTGGCGCTGCGCCTGGCGCTGGCTGCGCTGGCGGCGACCGCGATCTCGACGCTCGCCTTCGTCGCCGGCCTTCGCAAGCTGGAGCGGCGCCGCCGCGCGGTCGGCCTGCAGGTTGAAAACGCCCTGGGTGCGGCGCGCATCCCGCCGGCGACCGAAGAGGAGCTTGCGCAATTAGTTGACAAAGTCAACCAAACCGCAGCAACGGCGCTGGTCGAACTGACCGCTGCGCGCCATGCGGTCTCGGGCTCCGGGGCCGGGCGATGAACCAGGTGCCACGCCGCGGCGCCAGCCTGTACCTCACCGGGGTGCGGCGCGTGCTGGCGCTGGTCGCGCTGGCGGTGCTGCTTTGCCACGCCGCCCTGTCGCTGTACACCTGGGCGCTGGCCGACCAGTTCCTGGTCCCCGCGCTCGAGCGCAAGGCGCAGAACACCGGCCTGGCGATGGCGCGCAACCTCACGCGCGCTATGGCGGCCGGCGTGCCATGGGAGAAAATCGAAGGAATCCAGCAGTACTTCGACCAGACGCTGGCCGACAATCCTGACCTCGCCTACATCATCCTGACCGACAACGCCGGCAAGCCGCTGGTGCGCGCCGGCCACGGCGGCGAGGTGCTGGCGCCCGAACTGTACGTCTCCTCGGTGCGCAACGTGGAGCGCCGCTACGTGTCGTACGCGCAGGTGCATGTGGGCGTGGACCGCCGCTTCATCAGCTCGCGCGTGAAGTCGGCGCGCATCGACGCCGCCGTGCTGGCCCTCGCCAGCGCCATCCTGGCGATCGAACTGGCCTGGTGCGCGCTGACGCTCAGGTTCGTGGCGCCGCTGCGCCAGCTGAACGAGCTGCTGGGACGCATGGGCGCGGGCGACTTCCGCTACCGCGCCGGCCCGGGCGTGATGACGGATGCGGCCAATGTGGTGCAGGCGCGCCTGAACCTCGCGTTCTTTGAGCTGGGGCGCACGCTGGCCAGCCAGCACCGCAGCACCTCGACCCATCCGGCCATGCGCCGCCTGCGTTCGATGTACCGCTTCGCTGAAGGCGGCTTCGCACGCGACCTGGTGCGCGACCGCAGCATCGTCATGCGGCTGCTGGCCTTCCTGTTCCTGTTCGGCGAAGCGCTCTCGCGCGCCTTCCTTCCGCAGTACGCCGCCACGCTGGCTGCGCTGGCGCCGGCGTCGATGCCGGCGACGCTGGCCCAGGCGCTGCCCGCAACCGCGACCTTTGCCGGCTTCGTGCTGGCCGCACCGCTGGCGCGCGACTGGGCGGCGCAGTTCGGCGCCCGGCAGGCGTATTCGGGCGGCGCGCTGATCGCCGCGATCGGGCTGCTCGCATGCGCGCTGGTGCCCGACTATGTGGTGCTGGTCATCGCGCGCGCCACCGCCGGCGCCGGCTATGCGCTGATGCTGCGCGCCTGCACCCGGGTCGACAGCCACAGCCAGGAGCGCCGCAACGGCAACGCACGGCTGGCGATGGTCGCGGCCGCGCTGCTGGCGGCCGAAACCTGCGGTCCGGTGATCGGCGGGATCCTGGCCGACGCTGCCGGCGAGCGCGCCGTCTTCGCCGCCGGTGCGGTGCTGATGCTGCTGGCGGCGATCACCGCGCTGCCGCTGCTCGACGGGCGCCCGGCCCGCGTCCAGCGCGCCACCATGGTGCTGCTGGAGGCGCCCCAGCCGCGCGCGGTCTCGAACCAGGACCGCCTGCTGATGCTAATGGCGGCCGCCACCGGCAGCGCCCAGCGCTTCCTGTTCGGCGCCCTGTTCGCGTTCGCGATCCCGAGCTGGCTCGCTCTGATGCACCACGGTCCCTCACGCGCCGGCCGCTACTTCCTCGCCGTCGGCATCGTGCTGGCCCTGCTTGCGCTGCTGGTGCGCGTTCGAGTGTGGCGCTCCAGCTCCTACGTGCTGCTGGCGGTTGCCGGCTGCGCGCTTGCAGCGGCAGGCGCCCTGCCGTTCGCCGGCAACGGCGCCAACTTCACCCGCCAGGCCGCCGGCCTGGGGCTGCTCGGCCTGGGCGCGGTGCTTGCGGGCGGCGCGCAGCTGGCAATCCTGTCGCGCAGCATGCGCAGCGCCATGCTTCGGCGTGGCGACATCGACCAGCCACCCGCGCTGGTGTTCATCGAGGGACTGGCGCTGGCGGCCGGGCCGGTGGCCGCCGCCGCCCTGTTCATGCTGGCAGGCCCACGCCAGGCCATGGTGGTGCTGGCGTGGGCCGTCGCGCTCGCCGCCGCGGTCAGCGGCCTGCTGTATTACCTGGCGTCGCACAGGAGCGCGCCATGATTACGCGCCGTGACCTGCTTGGCGCGGCGCTCGCGCTGGCGGCACTGCCGTCCGCAGCGGGGCGGCGCCGTGCGCGCATTTGCATGATCCTGCCGGGGGCCGAAACCGCGCTCGAACACGGCTTCCATGAGCAGCTCGCCAGCCTGCGCATCGACGCCGAGCTGCTGGTGCGCGACGCCGGCCCCGGCATGTCGAAGGTGCCCGCGATCCTGCGCGAAGCCCGCTCGCGCGGCACTGACCTGATCTACACCTCCGGCACCACCGTGACGCTGGCGGTGGCCGGCCCGCCGCCGGCCGATCCGGCGCGCCACGTCACCGACATCCCGGTGGTGTTCGCCGGGCTGTCCGAATACGATGCCCCGGCCTTCGCCGGTCCGGCACGCGCGCGCAACGTGACCGGCACCACCGCCAGCGTGCCGCTTGAAACGCAGGTCGCCGCCATGCTGGCGTACCGGCCGTTCACGCGTATCGCGGTCATCGCCAACCCGGCCAGCGAGGGCGCGATGCGTGCCGTGGCGGTGCTGCGTGCGCTCGGCCTGCGCCATGGCTTCGAGCTGATCGAACGCCACCCGCCGCTCGACCGCGCCGGCGTGCCGATCGCCTCCAGCCTGACCGCACTGGTCGCCGCCATCGCCCGCCAGGGCGCGCAGGCACTGTACCTCGGCGCCGAACAGTTCATGGTGGACCACCGCCGCGCCGTCATGCAGGCCGCAACCGCGCAGCGGCTGGCGACGTTTTCGCCCAGCGAACAGGTGCTGCGCGACGGCCAGGCGCTGTTCGGCCTCGCGGTCAACCTGGAAAGCCTGGGGCGCCACACCGCGCGCAAGGCCGCCGCGATCCTCGTCGGCGGCGCCGCGCCCTCCTCGATTCCGGTCGACACGCTGGCCCGCCCTTCGCTGATGATCAATATGCCGGTCGCCGCCGCGCTCGAACTGTATCCGCCGGTGTCGCTGCTCAACAAGGCCGAGGTGCTGCGCCACGGGCTCGGGTAGAATTGCCCGAATGTTAAAAGGACTGATCTCGCGCCTGTTCGGACACAGCGCCCTCCCGGCCCCAACCGCGGAGGACGTCGCACCGCCGACGCCGCTCGCACCGGAAGCGGCCCCGCATCGCCGCCGC
>DASTVB010000103.1:0-19449 GCA_035759315.1 Telluria sp.
CACCTACATCGACACCCACAGCGGCGCCGGTGTGTATGCGCTCGACGAAAAATTCGCCGCCAAGACGGCCGAATCGGAAACCGGCATCGGCAAGCTGTGGGACCGCAAGGACATGCCGCCCGCGCTGAAGGAATACGTCGACCTGATCAAGGGGATGAACCCTTCCGGCAAGCTGCGCTACTACCCCGGCTCGCCGTACTGCGCCCACCAGGTCGCGCGCGAGCACGACCGCCTGCGCCTGTTCGAGATGCACCCGGCCGACGTGCGCCTGCTGGCCGATAACTTCAACAAGATCGAAGCCCACGCGGCCGCGCAGGGCGTGCGCCCGACGACCCGCGGCAAGCGCGTGATGATCGAACGGTCCGACGGCTTCGCCTCGCTCAAGTCGCTGCTGCCGCCGCCGTCGCGCCGCTCGCTGGTGCTGATCGACCCGCCATACGAAGACAAGAACGACTACCGCTACGTCAAGGATGCGCTGGAGCTGGCGCTGGGCCGCTTCCCGGCCGGCGTGTACGCGGTCTGGTACCCGCTGCTGCAGCGGATGGAATCGCGCCAGTTCGCCGACAAGCTCAAACGCCTGCCGGCCAAGGAATGGCTGAACGTGACGCTGACCACCCGCACGCCGGGACCGGACGGAGTCGGCCTGCACAGCAGCGGCATGTTCGTCCTGAACCCGCCGTTCACGCTGGAAGCGACGCTGCGCGAGGTGATGCCGTACCTGGTCAAGGTGCTCGGCACCGACGCCGGCGCCACCTTCGCGATCGAAAAGGGCACGCAGGTCACTGGCGCGGCCGGTGCCCGCATCATGCCCGACGGGACCATCCGCACCCCGCGTAACAACCCGGTCGGCAAGGGCAGCCTGCGCGTTCCCGGCCAGGCGCCGGAAGGCACGCCGGTTCCCAAGGCACGCGCCGGCGCTGCCAGCGGAAGGCCGGTTGCCCCGGGCCGCCCGGCAGCGGCATCCGGCAGGCCGGTCGCAGGATCGGGCAGGCCGGTGACCGGCGCCGAGCGTCCGTCCGGCACCTCCACGCGCTCGTCGCGCCCGCGCGTGGCGGCCGCCGCAGGGGCTGCCGAGACGCCGGCGGCACCGCGCGGAGGGCGAACACGTCGTTAATGCAATAAAATTAACAATGTCAAATTTGTAGTATAGTCGGGGCGTACATCACCATGAACGCCTGTGAACTATGTCCCCTGAATTAGCAGTGCTGGACGCGGATCCCCCGCGCGTCAGCGATAACTTCTACCTCGCGCGCCAGCCAATCCTGGGCCGGGACCAGCACCTTGTCGCCTACGAGCTGCTGTTCCGGAATGCCGACGAACCCGAAGCCGATGTCACCGACCAGGCTGCGGCGACGGCGGCGGTGATCTCGCATACTTCGCAGCTGGGGATGAAGCACGTGGTGGGCGGCCGCCTGGCCTTCCTCAACGTGGACGAGATCGTGCTGATGAGCGACTTTATTCGCTTCCTGCCGGCCGACCAGGTCATCCTCGAAATCCTCGAAACCGTGAAGGCCACGCCGCGTCTGATCGAACGCGTCATCGAACTGAAAAAGAGCGGCTTCCGTTTTGCGCTGGACGACGTGGTCGCCAACAGCGGCGACGTCAAGCAGCTCAAATCGCTGGTCGACGTGATCAAGGTGGATATCAAGGGCGCCGACCGCGATCGCCTGCCGCAACTGGTCAAGTCCTTGCGCGGTGAAGGGCAGAAGCTCCTTGCCGAGAAAGTGGAAACGCCGGAGGAGGCCGAACTGTGCATGGCGCTCGGCTTCGACTACTTCCAGGGCTATTTCTTCGCCCGCCCATCCGTGCTCAAGGGCGAGAAGATTTCCCCGTCCGAACTGGCACTGCTGCACCTGATCGAACTGATCGGGTCCAATGCGGACAAGCAGGAGATCGAATCCTCGGCTGGCGAAGAGCCGCAAATCCGCGCCAACCTGCTGCGCTTGCTGAATTCCCCAATGGTCGAGCACCGCGGCAAGATCGAATCGCTGTCGCAGGCGCTCGAGACGCTGGGGCCGCGCCAGCTGGGACGCTGGCTGCAGATCCTGCTGTATTCGAAGCCTGGGGCACCGGTCGACCTGCATTCCCCGCTGCTGTTGACGGCGGCCGCGCGCGGCAAGCGCATGGAATTGATGATGGCGCGCCTGCGTCCCAAAGACCAGGCCGCGACTGCTGCCGCGTTCACGGTCGGCATCCTGTCGCTGATGGATGCCATGTTCTCGATGTCGATCGCCGACCTGCTTGGCAACCTTGCCCTGCCCGACGAGGTGCGTGACGCACTGCTCGAGCGCAAGGGCGACCTTGGCACGATGCTGCGCATCGTCGAAACTATCGAAACCGACCACTATCGCACCGCCGAGTTGACCCAGCTGCTGCGCCAGGTCGGCCTGACCCCTAGCGACCTCACAGAAATCGAAATCGAAGCCATTGCCTGGAGCGACGCGCTGGCGCTCGCGGCTTAGCTTGCCTGCTGCCGCGGCGATCACGACAAGCTTCAACTATCGGATCAGTTCGGCATCGACTATGCTGGATCATGGATCGATCGGGAAGTGTGGCGCACATTGGCATGCGAAAGGAGTGGCTTGGATGGAAGCCAACTTATCAACTCGGGCACGAACGCTTGCCGCCGCGTTCGCGCTGTCTGGCCTGCTTTGGGCGCCCGCTAACGCTGCGGCGCCCGTTGTCTATGATAACGGGCCACCAGTGATAAGCGGATACAACACGGTAGGTCGCTGGATCGCCAACGATTTTACGTTCGATTCGACCTGGTCGATCGTGATGCTGCGCTATTATTTTCTCGTATACCAAGATGAGCCGGATGACCTGGACACAGTTGTCTGGGAAATCTACACGGATGACCGAGGGCGTCCGGGTGCGCGCGTGGGCGGTGCCAGCGTCAGCTCGACCGGTTCGCAGACACTGGTGGGATCGACCGATTACTTTAACCTGTACGCGGTCGACCTGCGGCTTACCGAGCCGCTCACCCTGGACCCCGGACACTATTGGCTAGGTGTTACTACGCCGAGTTACGGCTATGTGTATTGGGCCGATTCAACCGCAACTGGTACGCAGAATGCCATGTTCTGGGACGCCGATGATCCGGGGGTGTGGTACCCCCTCGGGCGGGAATCCGCATTTCAGATCAGCGCTGTGCCAGAGCCGCAACAAGCGGTTTCGCTGGCGCTCGGACTGGCCGTCCTGTGTGCGTGGCGCCGAAGGTCGCGCGGGCACAGTAGCCGCCGCGCCGGCTAGGCAGCGAGGAAGAGGAAGACGGTCGGCTTCTTGTGGAAGTCGGGCGCCTTGCCTGCCGCGAGCTCTTTCTTCCATGCGGCGGCGCTTTGCGTGCGCACGGATTCGGTCGGCAGCGACAGGTCCGTCGCCACGCACACCAGCGTGCCGGGCTGGCATCCGTTCGCCAGCGCTTCCAGCATTGCCGCATTCCGGTAAGGCGTCTCGATCAAAAGCTGCGTCTGTTTTTCCTGCCGCGAGCGCGCCTCGAGGTCGCGGATCCGCTTGGTGCGCTGCGCCGCGTCGGTCGGCAAATAGCCGTTGAACGCGAAGCTCTGCCCATTCAGCCCGCTCGCCATCACCGCCAGCAGCAGCGAAGACGGCCCCACCAGCGGCCGCACCGTCACGCCGCGCTGGTGCGCCAGCCGTACCAGGTCCGCGCCCGGGTCGGCCACGGCCGGCACGCCTGCTTCCGACAGCAGTCCCGCGTCGCGGCCCGCTTCGAGCGGCGCCAGCAAGGCGGCCAGCGCCGCCGCCGGTGTATTGACGTTCAGCTCCGCGATCTCGATCTGCTGCAGCGGCTTGGCCA
Source organism: Telluria sp. (assembly GCA_035759315.1). Taxonomy (GTDB): domain Bacteria; phylum Pseudomonadota; class Gammaproteobacteria; order Burkholderiales; family Burkholderiaceae_D; genus Telluria. The sequence goes on from DASTVB010000103.1 coordinate 3,818, forward strand.
GCGGATGCGTCAGCGCGACCTGCTTGAGGAAGGCGCGCGCGGTCTTGGCGTTCTCCGCGACGAAGTAGTCGAGCCGTGCGGTGATATCGAGCACTTGCGGCGGGATCACGCTGTCCAGCGACTCGGTCGCGCCCAGCGTGTTAGGGATCAGGTAAAGGGTGCCGTTCATCTTATTCTTTGAAAAAATATGCCAGGTCAGCGTTATGGCCGTCATCCCAGCGAAGGCTGGGATCCATAGTGAGTATGCTTCCGAGGTAGCATGATTCCTTCGTTCGCCTCAGTATAGGTCCCCGCGTTCGCGGGGATGACGGTTACGCGAAAAAGGCGACGCCGGCGCGGCGCAGCATGGTGGTCAGGGCGATCAGCGGCAGGCCGGTAAGGGCGGTCGGATCGACGCTGTCGACCCGCTCCAGGATCGCGATCCCCAGTCCTTCGTTCTTGGCGCTGCCCGCGCAGTCATACGGTTGTTCGATGCGCAGGTAGGCGTCCAGCTCCGCGTCCGGCAGGTCGCGGAAGGTGACGAAGGTCTGCACGTTTTCCAGCTGATGGGTAGAATGGCGTCCGTCGTACAGGCACAGCGCCGAGTGGAACACCACCCGCCGCCCGCGCATCATGCGCAGCTGGTCCAGCGCGTTCGCATGGTTGCCCGGCTTGCCGATCTGGACCCCGTCCAGTGTCGCTACCTGGTCCGACCCGATCACCAGGCTGTCGGGCGCCTGCGCCGCAACGGCCATGGCCTTGGCCAGCGACAGCCGCAGCGCGGTCGCTTCCGGCGCTTCACCGGCCAGCGGGGTCTCGTCCAGCTCGGGCGCGATCGCCTCGAACGGCAGGCGCAGGCGCGAAAGCAGTTCGCGCCGGTAGGCGGAACTCGAAGCGAGGATCAGTCGTGGCGGGTTTGTCATGGGGTCGGCTCGAATGCAACAGGCGGTGCGAAAACACCGTAAAATATCGGCTAAGTCTTTGACTTCACAGCGATAAGCCTGTTATTATCGCAGGTTTTCCGGGGAAAGTTTCTGCAAATGAGCGCTTTTGTCATCGACGCTTTCGATTTCAGTCGATCCAACGGTCGCCGCGAAGGCGTCACGCCGGTCGCAGAAATGAAGCGTCTCGCCGCCGATTGCGTGGACACCAGTGGCGAGATCACCTGGTCGCTGCAAGGCGGCTCCAGCGTGCCGCACGGCTTCCCGCAGATCGTGTTGTCGGTGGCCGGCACCGTGCAGCTGGAATGCCAGCGCTGCCTGACCCCGATGGCATATGAAATTGATTCCTCGACCGAGCTCCTGCTCGGCAAGGACGACGCAGAGGCGGACGAGATCGAAGAGATCGTCGCCGACGACAGCATCGACGTGATCGTCGGCAGCCGTACCTGCGATATCCGCGACCTGATTGAAGATGAAGCGCTGCTGGCCCTGCCGCAGTCGCCGAAACACGAGGTGTGCCCGGACACGGCCGCGCTGGACGCGCTGAAGTCCGAGAAGCCATCTCCGTTTGATGTCCTGAAGGGACTCAAGCCGTAAAGAACGTGTCAAACGCGTGTAGTGTCGAGTATTACAGTAGGTCGTATTCAAGTAAGGCAGCGTGAAACATGTCGGCAAAAAATTTGCCGCTGGGATACTCGATGCGCATGTATTTGCAAGTCGAATGTGTTAGAATTTTAGAACTTAAGATTAAGTATTAGGAGTCATCATGGCAGTTCAGCAGAATAAGAAGTCCCCATCCAAGCGCGGTATGCACCGTTCGCACGACTTCCTCGTGGCGCCAAACGTCGCAGTCGAGCCAACCACCGGCGAAACGCACCTGCGTCACCACATCAGCCCGAACGGCTTCTATCGTGGTCGCAAAGTCCTGAAGACCAAGAACGACGAGTAATCGCGTTCCTGTTCATCACAGGTAAGATGAAAGCGGTACAACGTAATTTCCTTGCGTTGAGCCGCTTTTTCTTTGTTCGCGGCTTGTGACTGCGCCGCTCCTGCCCGCCGGTCCCGGCGTGGCTAGCATCATCAAATGACAATCAAAATTTCCATCGACTGTATGGGCGGCGATCATGGCCCGTCGGTTACCGTCCCGGCAGCACTTTCCTTCATCGAGCACCACCCTGACGCAGAGCTGATCCTGGTCGGCCGCGAGGACGAGGTGCGCGCGGAACTCAAGAAGCACAAGGCCGAGGCGCGCGATCGTCTGTCGGTCGTCAACGCCACCGAAGTGGTGGAGATGGACGACCCGCTCGAAGTGGCGCTGCGCCGCAAGAAGGATTCCTCGATGCGCGTGGCGATCGAGCTGGTCAAGGACGGCAAGGCCGACGCGTGCGTCTCGGCCGGCAACACCGGCGCCCTGATGGCCGTCTCGCGCTACGTGCTCAAGACCATGCCCGGCGTCGACCGCCCGGCGATCTGCTCGATCCTGCCGAACCAGAAGGACGGCCCGACCTACATGCTCGACCTGGGCGCGAACGTGGACTGCGAACCGCACCACCTGCACCAGTTCGCCATCATGGGCTCGGTCATGGTCTCGGCCATGGAAGGCATCGAACGCCCGACCATTGGCCTCCTGAACGTCGGCACCGAAGAGATCAAGGGCAATGAAGTGGTCAAGGCCACCGCAAAATTGCTGCAGGAAGACCACGCACGGGGTAAACTCAATTTCTACGGCAACGTGGAAGGCAACGATATCTTCAAGGGCACGACCGACCTGGTGGTGTGCGACGGATTTGTCGGTAATGTCACCCTGAAAGCCGTGGAAGGGCTCGCACGCTTCGTCAAGAACGTCATGACCACCGAATTCAAGCGCAACCCGCTGACCATGCTGGGCGCGCTGATCGCTAAGTCCGCGCTCAAGCGTATTTCGAACCGCCTCAACCCTTCGCGCTACAACGGCGCCGGCCTGCTGGGCCTGCGCGGCCTGGTGTTCAAGAGCCATGGCGGCGCCGATGCCTTCGCTTTCGAGTGGGCGATCAAGCGTTCGTTTGATGCAGCGAAATACAATGTCCAGGCACAGCTGGCGACAATGATCGCGGAACTGATGCCAACGCCAGGCGAGCAGCAGCCAGGCACAACTACTTAAGCAGGACGGCCCGCATGACTCTGTACAGCAAGATTATCGGCACTGGCAGCTACCTGCCGGCACAGCGCGTGACCAACCAGGACCTCGAGAAGCAGCTCGCGGCCAAGGGCATCGAGACTTCCGACGAGTGGATCGTCTCGCGCAGCGGCATCAGCGCGCGCCACTATGCCGCGGTGGACCAGCATTCGTCCGACCTGGCGGTGGAAGCGGCCAAAAAGGCGCTCGAAATGGCGGGCAAGTCGCCGGAAGAGATCGACCTGGTAATCGTGGCCAGCTCCACGCCCGACTTCCACGGCAGCTTCCCGAGCACCGCCTGCATCGTACAGCGCAAGCTCGGCATGCATAACAACAGCGCGGCCTTCGACGTGCAGGCCGTGTGCAGCGGCTTCGTGTACGCCGTCTCGGTGGCGGACGCCTTCATCAAGTCCGGCGCGCACCGCAACGTGCTGGTGATCGGCGCCGAAGTGTTCTCCCGCATCCTGAATTTCGAAGACCGCACCACCTGCGTGCTGTTCGGCGACGGCGCCGGCGCGATCGTCCTGACCGCCTCCGAGGAGCCGGGCATCCTGGCGACCAAGCTGCACGCCGACGGCCGCCATTCCGACATCCTGTCGATCCCAGGCAACCTGGCCGGCGGCGCGATTGCCGGTTCGGGCTTCCTGTACATGGACGGCCCGGCGGTGTTCAAGCTGGCCGTCTCGGTGCTCGAGCAGGTGGCGATGGAAGCGCTCGACCACGCGCGCATGGACAAGTCGGAAATCGACTGGCTGGTGCCGCACCAGGCCAACATCCGCATTATGAACAGCACTGCCAAGAAGCTGGGCCTGCCGCCGGAGAAGATGGTGGTCACGGTCGACCAGCACGGCAACACCTCGGCGGCCTCGATCCCGCTGGCGCTCGACACCGCGGTGCGCGACGGCCGCATCAAGCCGGGCCAGAACGTGATGATGGAAGGCGTCGGCGGCGGCTTCACCTGGGGCGCCGTCCTGGTCCGCATGTAAGCACAGCCGGGGACTGTCCCTACGGGACTGTCCCCCGCCTTTCTTTCGATAACCTCAAAAACAAAAGGCAGGGGACAGTCCCGAAGGGACAGTCCCCGACACCAACAACATGAGCAAATTCGCATTCGTATTCCCGGGCCAGGGCGCGCAAGCGGTCGGCATGCTGGGCGGCTTCGCCGGCAACGCAGCGGTCGAACAGACCATCGCCGAAGCCTCCGACGCGATCGGCTTCGACATCGGCAAGCTGATCGCCGAAGGCCCGAAGGAAGACCTCGACCTCACTACCAACACCCAGCCGGTCATGCTGACCGCCGCCGTGGCCGTGTACCGCGCCTGGATCGCGGCGGGCGGCAAGGCCCCTGACCTGGTCGCCGGCCACTCGCTGGGCGAGTACTCCGCGCTGGTCGCCGCCGGCGTCATCAAGTTCAAAGACGCTGTGCCGCTGGTGCGCTTCCGCGCGCAGGCGATGCAGGAAGCCGTGCCGGTCGGGCAGGGCGGCATGGCCGTCGTGCTGGGCATCTCCGCCGACGAAGTGCGCGCCGTGTGCGCCGAGACCGCGGCCGAAATGCCGGGCTCCGTGATCGAGCCGGTCAACTTCAACGAACCGACCCAGACCGTCATCGCCGGCCACACCGCGGCGATCGACCGCGCCTGCGAAATCGCCAAGGCCAAGGGCGCCAAGCGCGCCATGAAACTGGCGGTGTCGGCGCCGTTCCACTCCTCGCTGCTCAAGCCGGCCTCGGACCGCCTGCGCGAGTACATGGACAAGATCGAATTCGCCGCGCCGCAGATCGCCCTGATCAACAACGTCGACGTGGCCATCCTGAACGACCCGGCCGGGATCAAGGACGCGCTGGTGCGCCAGGCCGCAGGCTCGGTGCGCTGGGTCGAGACGGTGCAGAAGATGGCCGCTGAAGGCGTGACCCAGGTGATCGAATGCGCGCCAAGTAAAGTCCTGATCGGCATGGCCAAGCGCATTGACGCCAGCCTGGCCGGCGAAGCGCTGGTGGACCAGGCCTCGCTCGAGCGCGTGCTCGCCAGCTTCAACCAATAACTAACGAGAGAAGGACCAGCATGAACCTGACCAATCAAGTTGCGCTCGTCACCGGCGCCTCGCGCGGCATCGGCAAGGCCATCGCGCAGGAACTGGCGCGCCAGGGCGCCAAAGTCGTCGGCACCGCCACCAGCGAAGCCGGCGCCGCCGCTATCTCCGAATACCTCGGTGACGCCGGCAAGGGCGTGGTCCTGAACGTGACCGACCCGGCCCAGTGCGAGGCGGTGATCGCTGACGTGCAGAAGACTTACGGTTCGCTGTCGATCCTGGTTAACAACGCCGGCATCACCCAGGACAACCTGGCGATGCGCATGAAGGACGAAGAGTGGGACAGCGTGATCTCGACCAACCTGACCGCGGTTGGCCGCATGTCGCGCCTTGTCCTGCGTGGCATGATGAAAGCTAAACATGGGCGTATCATTAACATCACTTCGGTGGTCGGCTCGTCCGGCAATCCGGGGCAGATGAACTATGCCGCATCGAAGGCGGGCGTCGAAGGCATGAGCCGCGCGCTGGCGCGCGAGATCGGCAGCCGCAACATCACCGTGAACAGCGTCGCGCCGGGCTTCATCGATACCGACATGACCAAGGTGCTGTCCGAAGAACAGCACGCCGGCCTGCTGACGCAGATCCCGCTGGCGCGCCTGGGCAGTCCGGAGGACATCGCCCACGCGGTGGCGTTCCTGGCAGGCCCGAATGCGGGCTATATCACGGGCACCACGCTGCACGTTAACGGCGGAATGTACATGAACTAACGGTGAATTCCGGCCAAATAAAGTACTTTATCGATTTTTAGTAATGCTTTCGGCGCACTTAGCCGCACCTGCCGAAATTAGCTTTATTCCGCGCAAACCTGATAAAATGCGCGCACTTTCCGTAACACACATAATGGAGCCCTAACATGTCGGATATCGAACAACGCGTTAAAAAAATCGTCGCTGAGCAACTGGGCGTTGCAGAAGCAGACATCAAAATCGAATCCTCGTTCGTTGACGACCTCGGCGCAGATTCCCTCGACACCGTTGAACTGGTGATGGCACTGGAAGACGAATTCGAAATGGAAATCCCTGACGAGCAGGCCGAAAAGATCACCACCGTGAAGCAGGCGATCGACTACGCGACCGCGCACGTCAAGGCCTAAGGTCTGCAGGAGAATCGCTTGAGTTCACGCAACCGCCGCGTCGTCGTTACCGGCCTGGGCTGCGTTTCCCCAATCGGCAATAACATTGCCGATATGTGGAGCGCGGGCCTGGCGGGCAAGTCAGGCATTGCCGATATCACGAAATTTGACGCCTCGGCTTTCTCGACCCGTTTCGCGGGCGAGGTCAAGGGCTTCAATATCGAGGATTACATCCCGGGTAAGGACGCCCGCCATATGGATACCTTTATCCATTTCGGCATGGCGGCCGGCATCCAGGCTGTGCAGGATTCCGGCATTGAAGTCACCGAAGAAAACGCACCCCGCATCGGCGTGATCGTTGGTTCCGGCATCGGCGGCCTGCCGCTGATCGAGGAAACCAAGGAAGACTACGCCAAGCGTGGCCCGCGCCGCATTTCGCCGTTCTTCGTGCCGGCTTCGATCATCAACATGATCTCCGGTAACCTGTCGATCAAGTACGGCATGCAAGGTCCGAACCTGGCGATCGTCACCGCCTGCACGACTGGCCTGCATTGCATCGGCGCGGCAGCGCGCCTGATCGAGTACGGCGATGCGGACGTGATGGTGGCCGGCGGCGCCGAAGCGACCATTTCGCCGCTGGGCCTGGGCGGCTTCGCCTCGGCACGCGCACTGTCTTCGCGCAACGACGATCCGTCGACCGCGTCGCGTCCATGGGACCGCGACCGTGACGGCTTCGTGCTGGGCGAGGGCGCGGGCGTCATGGTGCTCGAGGAGTACGAGCATGCCAAGGCGCGCGGCGCGAAGATCTACGCCGAAGTGCTCGGCTTCGGCATGAGCGCCGATGCCTACCACATGACTTCGCCGGTCGAAGACGGCAGCGGCGCAAGCCGTTGCATGGTGTCGGCGATGCAGATCGCAGGCGTCAATCCGGACCAGGTCAACTACATCAATGCGCATGGCACATCGACGCCGCTGGGCGACCTGGCTGAGGTGCAGGGCATTAAGAAGACCTTCGGCGACCACGCCAAAAAGCTGGTGGTCAACTCGACCAAGTCGATGACCGGCCACCTGCTCGGTGGCGCGGGCGGCCTGGAATCGGTGTTCACGGTGCTTGCCGTGCACAACCAGATTTCGCCACCGACGATCAACATCTTCAACCAGGACGAAGCATGCGACCTGGATTTCTGCGCCAACACTGCGCGCGAAATGAAGATCGACGTCGCGGTCAAGAACTCGTTCGGCTTCGGCGGAACGAACGGCACGCTGGTGTTCGGCAAGGTGTAAGAGACAAAGCTGCCGCTACCTGCGGCGCTCCAGGAAAACCGGTCCTTGTGGCCGGTTTTTTTTCGTTCCGTCATCCCCGCGAAAGCGGGAACCCATTCCGAGTCCCGGGAACGGTACAGCTCGCTATTTGGGCGGTGGGCCATGGTCCCCGCGTACGCGGGGATGACGAGGTCCGGGACGAAACCAAGTGCCGCGGAACTTTGCGCGCCCGCGCTTGTCCAATGACGATACGCGCCATGCGCGCTCATCCAGGACACCACCATGTCGATCGCGGTCACGGTCCACATCGGCACCTCACCGACCGTGCGCGCTGCGCTCGCCGGCTTCGCCTTGCTCAATGCTGCGCTTGCGTGCGGCATGGCCACCAATTGGCTCGGACCCTTCCACCTGCACACGCTATTACTCCTCGTTCATGCCGGCGCGGCCCTCGCGTTCGCCGTTTGTGCGGTGCAGCGTCCCACGCCACGGAGGATTGATATATCTGGACCCGGCCAGATCACGGTAACGGTACAACAAGAACTGCAGGAAGCGCCTGCTACGCCGGTGCGCTTGCTGCCCGGATGCACCTTCCTGCCAGGCTTGATGGTGCTGGAACTGGCCGACGAAACAGGGGCACGCACCGTGCTTGCCGTACTACCGGACGCGATTACGGGCGGACAGTTCCGCCGTTTCGCCGCCGCGCTGCGCAGCATTGCCGCGCGCGGCGAAATTTGCGTCGAGAGGTCAAAAATTTTTTGAACTTATTGCAGGCGGCCAAGCTCCAAGTCAGTAAGCATTCGACCGCGGCGCGGGGAACGCAGTGACGACAGAACGCGAGTGTGACCAGCTGCTCGTGCAGCGCGCCCAGGATGGCGAGCGCGCCGCATTCGACCTGCTGGTGGCGAAGTACCAGCGCCGCCTGATGCGGCTGGTCTCGCGCCTGATCCACGACCAGGCCGAGGCCGAAGATGTCGTGCAGGAGACGTTCATCAAGGCGTACCGGGCGCTGCGGCATTTTCGTGGCGATGCGGCGTTCTACACCTGGCTGTACCGGATCGGCATCAACACGGCGAAAAACATGCTGGCTACGCAGGGACGGCGCAACTCGGCCACCGGCGGCCCGCACGCCGACAAGGCCGAAGCGATGGAAGAAGCCGAACGGCTGCGCGACATTGAAACTCCGGAGGCGATGTTCGCGTCCAAGCAGATCGCGATCACCGTGCACCTGGCGATGGACGCGCTGCCGCTGGAACTGCGCACCGCGATCGTATTGCGCGAGCTGGAAGGACTGACGTACGAAGAGATATCGGAAGTGATGGCGTGTCCGATCGGCACTGTGCGCAGCCGGATTTTTCGGGCGCGCGAAGCAATCGCCGAAAAACTGCGACCACTCATCGATTCCACGGTTGACAAGCGAAAATAGCTGAAGCAACCTCGGGTTACAGACTGTATTGAAGTAATGGACACATATAAAAAAATGAGGGAGCTGGTCTCTGCGTTGGCCGACGGCGAAATCTCGGACGCCGACCTGGAGCTTGCGTTCGCGGCCTTGCTGGCGCCGGACGGGCAGCTGGCGTGGTCGAGCTATCACATGATCGGCGACGCGCTGCGCGAAGCCGGCGGAGCGGCGCTGTCCGGCGATTTTGCCGCGCGCCTGGCCGCCCGGCTCGACGCCGAAGCCCCGCAAGGCGGCCGCGGCGCTGCGCCCGCGCGAACGGAGCCGGCGCCCACGCAGCCCGAAGCCGCACCCCCGCCGGCCTCCGCCATCCCCGACGCCGCGCACTAGAAGCGGCACCTGCGCCACGTCATCGACGTGCCACTGTCATCCCCGCGCACGTCACTGTCATCCCCGCGGACGCGGGGACCCATGCTGAATCTGCCCAGCGGAGTCACTTTAAGCTTTCCAGTTGTTCTCTATGGGTCCCCGCATTGGCGGGGATGATAGGGTGCGGTCGGTGTCGAACCTGTCCGCGCCACCGTCATCCCCGCGTACGCGGGGACCCATGCCGGATGTGCCCAGCGGCAGCGTCACTGTAAAGCCATCCAGTCGTTCTCTATGGGTCACCGCGTTCGCGGGGATGACAGGGGGCAGGCGATCCCAGACCCCGCCCCAGCGCGACAAGCTTGCCAAATTAGCTTAACATTGCGACACGCCCGCTTGGCGGCTATTCCTTCGCGACGACCTATGAATTCCACTGGCAGCAAGACCCTGTTCGCGGCGCTCCTCGCATGCGCTGGCGCGTTTTCCCTCCCACCCGCGCTGGCCGCAGCGCCGATCCAGGCGCCGCTGGTCACAGGGCTGCCCGACTTCACCAACCTGATCGACGCGGTCGGTCCGGCAGTGGTCAACATCCGCACCACGGAAAAGGCGCGCCAGGGGCAGGGCGGCAATACCGACGAAGAGATGCAGGAATTCCTGCGCCGCTTCTTCGGCGCCCCGATCCCGCGCGGCCAGGCTCCGCGCCCGCGCCGCGGCGGCCCGGACGAAGACGTCGCACGCGGCGTTGGGTCGGGCTTCATCATCTCCGGCGACGGCTACATCCTGACCAACGCCCACGTGGTGGCGGGTGCGGACGACGTGATCGTCACCATGTCCGACCGGCGCGAATTCAAAGCCAAGGTGCTGGGCGCGGACGAGCGTTCCGATGTGGCGCTGCTCAAGGTCGAAGCGCGCGACCTGCCCAGCCTCAAGATCGGCAATTCGCGCAATATCCGCGTCGGCGAATGGGTGATCGCGATCGGTTCGCCGTTTAACCTCGATAACACCGTCACCGCGGGCATCATCTCGGCCAAGTCGCGCGAAACCGGCGAGTACCTGCCGCTGATCCAGAGCGACGTGGCGGTCAATCCCGGCAATTCCGGTGGCCCGCTGATCAACATGAAGGGCGACGTCATCGGCATCAATTCGCAGATCGCCACGCTCTCGGGCGGCTACAACGGCATTTCGTTCGCGGTGCCGATCGACGAGGCGATGCGCGTGGCCGACCAGCTGCGCACCACCGGCAAGGTCACGCGCGGGCGCATCGGCGTGCTGATGGGGGAATTGAGCAAGGAAGTGGCCGAGTCGCTGGGCCTGGGCACGACGCGCGGCGTCGAGATCTCGCTGGTCGAGCCGGACGGCCCGGCCGACAAGGCCGGCATCAAGGTGGGCGACATCATCCTCAAATTCAACGGCGTGGCGATCGAGCGTTCGTCGGACCTGCGCCGCCAGGTCGGCAACACGCCGGTCGGCAGCAAGGCGATCGTCACCGTCTGGCGCAAGGGCGCGCAGCAGGACATCCCGGTGACCGTGGTGGCGCTGGAAGACGACAAGTCGGCGCGCGCGATCAAGCCGCAGACGCCGGTGCCAAAGCAGGCGCCAAACGAACTGGGGCTGAACGTCAGCGACCTGACCGACGCCCAGCGCAAGGAGCTGCGCGTGGACGGCGGCGTGCTGGTGAATGCGGCCGAGGGTGCGGCGGCGCGCGTCGGCATCCGCCGCGGCGACGTGATCCTGCAGGTGAACAGCACCGCGGTGACCGGCGCGGCGCAGTTCAATGCGCTGGTGGCCAAGCTCGATCCGAAGCGGAACGTGGCGCTGCTGGTGCGGCGCGACGATACCTCCACCTACGTCGTCATCAAACCCCGCTAAGCTGCCATCCCGCTAATTCGCTAACCTGTCCTCCCGCGAAAGCGGGGACCCATGCTGAATGTCCCTTGGCGGCGCTGTATTCGCCGCCGGATGCTCACCATGGGTCCCCGCGTGCGCGGGGATGACAGCCTCCAAGGAAGATATGAAGTTTACGCTTTACTCGCGCAGCTACTGCCACCTGTGCGACGACATGCTGGACGCGCTGCGCGCCATGCAGCAGCCCGGCCAGGAGTTTTCCATCGACGTGGTCGACGTCGACGCCGACGAAAAACTGGTCGAGCGCTTCGACGAACTGGTCCCGGTGCTCTATGGACGACTGGACCAGCCCGAGCTTTGCCACTACTTCCTGGACCGCGAAGCGGTGTCCCGCTACCTCTCCGAAGGGGACTCTCCCGACAGGTGACAGTCGCCAGATCTTTAGCCTGCTTTATCGGTATTGCCAGCTAAAGAGCAGGGGACAGTCCCCATCCGGGGACAGTCCCCGTTGATTATTTGTTAAAATGCCGCGTTTTCATTCTGGAAGGCGGGCCTAAAGCGGGCTTTCTGACCTGAAATCCGGTAAAATGCAGGGGTCGGAGAAGGTCCAGACCACAACATGCCGTACCCGCTTGGCTGAAGGCGCTCGCTTGGGGCGCTTTTTTTCTATTGGGTGCCGCGCCTGGCTTACCGGGCGCACCTTGCGCCGCTCCATCCCATATTGGCTTTTGAATTAATGAAGAACATACGCAATTTCTCCATCATCGCGCACATCGACCACGGCAAATCGACGCTGGCCGACCGTATCATCCAGATCTGCGGCGGCCTGTCCGACCGCGAAATGGAAGCGCAGGTGCTCGATTCGATGGACCTGGAGCGTGAGCGCGGCATCACGATCAAGGCGCAGACCGCCGCCCTGCAATACAAGGCGCGCGACGGCGAAACGTATAACCTGAACCTGATCGACACCCCGGGCCACGTCGACTTCAGCTACGAAGTCTCGCGCTCGCTGTCCGCCTGCGAAGGCGCGCTGCTGGTGGTCGACGCCTCGCAAGGCGTGGAAGCGCAGACCGTGGCCAACTGCTACACCGCGCTCGACCTGGGCGTGGAAGTGGTGCCGGTCCTGAACAAGATCGACCTGCCGAACGCGGACCCGCCCAACGCCATCTCCGAAATCGAAGATGTGATCGGCATCGAAGCCGGCGACGCGGTGCATTGCTCGGCCAAGACCGGCCTGGGCGTGGAAGACGTGCTCGAGGCGATCATCGCCAAGGTGCCGCCGCCGAAGGGCGACCCGGACGCGCCGCTGCAGGCGCTGATCATCGACTCCTGGTTCGACAACTATGTCGGGGTGGTGATGCTGGTGCGCGTGGTGAACGGCACCCTCAAGCAGAAGGAAAAGATCCGCCTGATGGCGACCGACTCGGTGCAGCTGGTCGAAAGCGTCGGCGTGTTCAGCCCGCGTTCGGTCTCGCTGCCGCAGCTGTCCGCCGGCCAGGTGGGCTTCGTCATCGCGGGCATCAAGGAACTGAAGGTCGCCAAGGTCGGCGACACCATCACCAGCGCCGTCAAGCCGGCCGACGCGCCGCTGCCGGGCTTCAAGGAAGTCCAGCCGCAGGTGTTCGCCGGCCTGTTCCCGGTCGAGGCCAACCAGTACGACGCGCTGCGCGACTCGCTGGAAAAGCTCAAGCTGAACGACGCCGCGCTGATGTACGAGCCGGAAGTGTCGCAGGCACTGGGCTTCGGCTTCCGCTGCGGCTTCCTGGGCCTGCTGCACATGGAGATCGTGCAGGAACGCCTGGAACGCGAATTCGACATGGACCTGATCACCACGGCGCCGACCGTGGTGTACGAAGTCGAACTGCGCGACGGTACGGTGCTGAACGTTGACAACCCATCCAAGATGCCGGATCCGTCCAAGATCGAGGATGTGCGCGAGCCGATCGTCACGCTCAACCTGTACATGCCGCAGGAGTACGTGGGTTCCGTGATCACGCTGTGTATCGCCAAGCGCGGCATCCAGATGGACATGAGCTACCACGGCCGCCAGGTCAAGCTGATCTACGAAATGCCGATGGCCGAGATCGTGCTGGACTTCTTCGACAAGCTGAAGTCGACTTCGCGCGGCTACGCCTCGATGGACTACGAGTTCAAGGAGTACCGTTCGGCGGACGTGGTCAAGGTCGACATGCTGATCAACAGTGAGAAGGTCGACGCGCTGGCGATCATCGTCCACCGCGCCAATGCGCCGTACCGCGGCCGCGCGGTGGCGGCCAAAATGCGCGAACTGATCCCGCGCCAGATGTTCGACGTGGCGATCCAGGCCGCGATCGGCTCCAACATCATCTCGCGCGAAAACGTCAAGGCGCTGCGCAAGAACGTGCTCGCCAAGTGCTACGGCGGCGACATCTCCCGCAAGAAGAAGCTGCTCGAAAAGCAGAAGGCCGGTAAGAAGCGCATGAAGCAGGTGGGCTCGGTCGAAATCCCGCAGGAAGCATTCCTGGCAATCCTACAAGTGGACGAGAAATGACCCTTCAAACGATCCTGGGCAACTTCGCCCTGATCCTGTTCGTCGCCATGGTGGTGACCGGCGTTATCTGGTGCGTGGACGTGTTTTTCCTTGCCAAGCAGCGCCGCAAGGCGGCCGACGCGGCACTGGCCGCGTTCGACGCCCGCAACGCCAAGCTGACCGCCGACGGCATCAAGGTCGACAACACCAGCCGCTCGGCGATCGAGGCGGCGATGCTGCGCCAGCCGACCTGGATCGAGTATTCGGGTTCGTTCTTCCCGGTGATCGCGATGGTGTTCGTGCTGCGCTCCTTCCTGTTCGAGCCGTTCAAGATCCCGTCCAGCTCGATGGTGCCAACCCTGCTGGTGGGGGACTTCATCCTGGTGAACAAGTTCACCTACGGTATCCGGCTGCCGATTGTTAATAAAAAGATCATGGAAGTGAACGATCCCCAGCGCGGCGACGTGATGGTGTTCAAGTACCCGAAGGACATGAGCCAGGACTACATCAAGCGCGTGGTCGGTGTCCCGGGCGACAAAATTACCTATGAAAACAAGCGCTTGACCGTCAACGGCAAGCCGGTTTCCTACCAGCCGATGGACGATTACCTGGACGACGAGCACGCGGTCTACCACAAGCAGTACGTGGAAAACCTGGCCGGCACCCCGCACCGCATCCTGAACGACGAGAGCAAGCGCGGGATCGAACTGGGCGGCGTCGAGGAATTCCCAAACAAGCAGGCTTGCAGCTACTCCTACGATAAATTTACTTGTATCGTTCCAGAGGGCAATTACTTTATGATGGGCGATAATCGCGACAACAGCCTGGACAGCCGCTACTGGGGCTTCGTCCCCGACAAGAACATCGTCGGCAAGGCTGTGGTCGTGTGGATGAACCTGAGCAATCCACGCCGCATCGGCGGTATCGACTAAGCCTGAAGGGGTAATAATGCAATCTTTTAAACGTTCTTCCTTCCAATCGCAGCGCGGCATTTCGCTGATTGGCCTTATTGTGGTGCTGGCGATCCTCGGTTTCGTCGGGATCCTGGCCGCCAAGATCCTGCCGGCCTATATGGAATTCAGCTCGATCAAGAAGGCGGTCGCGGATGCCAAGGCGACCGGCGGCTCGGTCACCGAAATGCGCCGCGCCTACTGGAAGGCGGCCGATATCCAGGGCATCACTTCGCTGCACGAGTCGGACCTGGTCATTTCACGCGAGACCGGCGACACCGAGATCAGCTTCGCCTACGACAAGGTGATTCCACTGGTCGGCAACGCGAGCCTGGTACTGGACTTCCACGGCACCACGGCAAAGGACGGCGCGGCCCCGGCCGCAGCGCAGTAAGAAAGACATGAACCGACAATGAATCTTCAGTTATTGCAGACACGCTTAGGCTACACGTTCCGGGACGCTGCACTGCTGCAGCAAGCCCTGACGCACCGTAGCCATAGCGCGCTGCATAACGAACGGCTCGAATTCCTGGGCGACTCGATCCTCAACTGCGTGGTCGCCTCGGTGCTGTACGAACGTTTCAAGGAAATCGACGAAGGCGACCTGTCGCGCCTGCGCGCCAACCTGGTCAAGCAGCAATCGCTGTTCGAAATCGCTACCAAGCTCGAGCTGTCGCAGTTCCTGCGGCTGGGCGAGGGCGAGCTGAAGTCGGGCGGTTTCCGCCGTCCGTCGATCCTGGCCGATACGCTCGAAGCGCTGCTGGGCGCGATCTACCTGGACGCCGGCTTCGACCAGGCGCGCGACGTGATCCGTGCCTTCTACATCCCGATCCTCGACTCGGTCGACCCCCGCACGCTGGGCAAGGACGCCAAGACCCTGCTGCAGGAGTTCCTGCAAAGCAAGAAGATCTCGCTCCCGACTTACAACGTGGTCGCCACCCATGGCGCCGCGCACAGCCAGGAATTCGAAATCGAATGCCTGGTGCCCAAGCTCGGCATCCAGGTCTACGGCCGTGGCGGCAGCCGCCGCGCCGGCGAACAGGCCGCCGCCAAGCTCGCGCTCGAGGT
>DASTVB010000104.1:0-17980 GCA_035759315.1 Telluria sp.
GCGAGGCCGACCGCGTCGGCTTCCAGATCATGGGTGGCGCCGGCTTCGACACCACCGGCATGGTGGCCTTCTTCCAGCGCATGCAGGCGGCGACGCGTGTGTATTCGGACTCGATGCCCGCTTACCTTCGCAGCCACCCGCTGACCATCGAGCGCATTTCGGACATCCAGGCCCGCATCCGGCAGACCCCGAAACAGGCGCGCCCCGACAGCATGGACTTCCACCTGGTGCGCGCCCGCGCGCGCGTGCTGCAGGACGAAACCGCGGCCGGCCTGGCCGCCACCGAGACCACCTTCCGCTCGCAGATAGCTGGCGAGGGCCGCGCGGAGCAGGCGGCCGCGCAGTACGGGATGGCCTTGATCGCGCTGCGGCGCGGCCAGCTGGCATCGGCCCAGGAGTGGCTGGACAAGGCGCGCGACGGCATCAAGCCGCGCGCGCGCATTGGCGTGTATTCCGCCGCGCCGCCGGTGCTGGGCGACGGCGAATCGGTCTATACCGCGCTGGCGCTCGACATCAAGCTGGCGCCGAAGCAGCCGGCGGCGATCGCGCAGCAGGGATTGAAGGAAGCCGAACTGGCGCATGCGCGCTTTCCGCTTTCGCGGGGCATCGCGCGCCAGTACGCCGATGCGATGATCGTCAACGGCAAGCTGGATGAAGCGGCGCGCTTCCTGCGCGACCAGGTCCAGCTGTACCGCGAGGAGCCGAAGCTGCACGAGCTGCTGGCCAAGACCTATGCGGCGCAGGGCAAGGTCGCGCTGCAGCACCTGTCGCTGGCCGAGTCGTATGCGCTGGCCGGCGGCCTGATGGGCGCGCTGGACCAGCTTGCGCTGGCGCGCAAGGCCAAGGACGCCTCGTTCTACGACCTGGCCATCATCGACGCGCGCGAACGCGAGCTGCAGGCGCGCCACCGCGAAGAGCTCAAGGAAAAGAAAGAAGAATAGGGGTAGGGACCGTTCCCCGGCGTCTGGTCCCACCGTTATACCCAAAGACCGTCATCCCAGCGCAGGCTGGGATCCATAGGAAGCATCCTGGCCCCGGCCCTGCTGCCTGGACGCGGCGTCAGCATGGATTCCAGCCTTCGCTGGAATGACGGGGCGGGCGTTACCGGTACTGCTTACGGAGCCGGCGTGCGATTGAATCCAAGCCGCGTTTCGATCTCTGCGTCGGTGATCGGCTGCACTGGCACGACCTGCCCGCCATAGCGCAGCGCGAGCTTGCCGTCCGGCGCCTCCATCCACGCCATCAGCGTCTCGTCCGACACCGCAACCCCATCGTGCAGCATCCATTCGGTGACGCTCGCCATATCCCGATCGTCCACCTGCGCCGCTTTGTCGCCGCTGCGCACGATCACCGTCCCGGCGGACGTCATGAACGCTTCGTCCACCGCGGTGAGCGCCTCGCCCGTCTGCAGCACCAGCCCCGCCGCCGGATCGGTGCGCGCCACGAACGGCGTCGCCTCCAGGTTCAGGTACACCCGCTGTGGGCCGTTCTGGAAGTACCAGCATCCGCGCTCGTCGCGCGCGTAATTCCGGTTGATGAAGCCGATCAGCGCTTCGTGCGCCAGCTTGTCGCCCGAAAGCCCGAGCTGCTGCGCGCGCTCGTCGCGCATGCGCCATGCCCCGCGCGCGTCGAGTCCCAGCCACCCGTAGCAATGCGGTACGTTCGGCCACTTGGCCATTGCCTGCCTTACGATGTCGTCCATGCGCCTAGCTTCTCACATCGGTGGAGATTTGCGCGCGGCCGAGGGGACTGTCCCCTGGGACTATCCCCAGCCTTCACTTCTTCCGCTCGGGTCATGAAGAGAAGGCCTGGGATAGTCCCAAAGGGACAGTCCCTTCGCCGTCGAGGAAATGCAGGATCCGTTGCGGCAGCCAGTCGATCCGGCCCGGCAGCGCGCCCACCGCGAAGCCCACGTGGCCGCCGGTGGCCGGATACTCCAGCTTCACGTGCGGCGATGCCTTGCGCGGCAGGTGCGCGCCCGGCAGGAAGGGGTCGTTCTGCGCGTTCAGGACCAGCGTCGGCACCGTGATGTCCATCAGGACGTGCTTGGCGCTGGCGCGGTCCCAGTAGTCGTCGGTATTGCGGTAGCCGTGCAGCGGCGCCGTGACCACGTTGTCGAACTCGTACAGGTTGCGTGCGGCGAGCAGCGTGTCGCGGTCGAACAGGCCGGGGAACTGGTCCAGCTTGGCCAGGCATTTCGGCTTGAGCGAGCGCAGGAACATGCGGGTGTAGATCATGTTCATCCCCGAACCCAGCGACTCGCCGCCGCGCGCCAGGTCCAGCGGCGCCGACACGGCGACTGCCGCATCGACGATTTCGGCAGCGTGCTGCGATTCGCCCAGCCAGCGCAGCAGCGCGTTGCCACCGAGGGAAACGCCGGCCGCGTACAGCCGGCCCGTGGTGCGCTCGCGCAGGCGACGCACGATCCAGTCCACTTCCTGCGCGTCGCCGGAATGGTAGAAGCGCGGCGCCAGGTTCGGTTCGCCCGAGCAGCCGCGGAAGTGCGGCACCGCGCCGGACCAGCCGCGCTGCGCCAGGGCGTGCATCAGGGAGCGCGCGTAGTGGCTGTTGGAGGATCCTTCGAGGCCGTGGAACAGCACCACCAGCGGCGCGCCGGGTGCGCCGTCCACGAAGTCGACGTCGATGAAGTCGCCGTCGCCCGCCTGCCAGCGCTCGCGCCGGTACGCTACATCCGGCTTGCGGATGAAGGTGGCGGGGTAGATGGTCTGGAGGTGCCCGCTGGGCAGCCAGAGCGGGGCGGCGTAGTCCATGTGTGTCGTCGGAGGGAAGGGGACCGTCCCCGCAGGGGGCTGTCCCCCGGTGTTTGTTCTTAGCGGATTTCAGAACACCGGGGGACGGTCCCCGTTGGGGACAGTCCCCTTCCCCCTGCTAACCTTAGTGGTGGCCGGCGGTGACGCCTTCAGCCAGCTTGTACTCGGTGCCGCAGTACGGACACTTGGCAATGCCGTCATGGCCGAAATCGAGGAAAACGCGCGGATGCGAGGACCACAGCGGCATCGCCGGGTTGGGGCAGTAGGCCGGCAGGTCCTTGGCCGTGAGTTCGACCACGTTTGGCGTCTTGGAAGTCATGTGTTCTCCGTGGGGGCGATTTTTCGCCGTGTTTGCAAAACCACGATTCTATCGGATTCACGCAACTTGCCGAAATGCTCTGTAGAATAGCGATCTGATCAAAATCTCAGCAGCAAACCTCCCGCTTCATGCCTCCCCACACCGAATCAAGCGCAGCAGCCCCCCAGGATCACGACGAGGCAAGTTGGCGCGAAGGCCTGAAAGAGGGTATTCCGACGCTGTTCGGCATTGGCGCCTGGGGCCTGGTGGTGGGTATCGCCATGGTCAAGACCGGTCTCTCAGTGCCGCAGGCGCTGGCGATGACGCTGCTCGTGTTCGCGGGTTCGGCCCAGCTGGCCTCGCTGCCGCTGATCGTGGCCGGCGCCCCGATCTGGGTGATTTTCCTCACCGCGACCGTGGTAAACCTGCGCTTCGTGATCTTTTCCGCCCTGCTGGCCCCCCATTTCGCCCACCTGCCCTGGCGCCAGCGCTTCGCGCTCGGCTACGTCGCCGGCGACATGACGGTGGCCCTGTTCCTGCAGCGCTACCCGAGCGAGGCCTGGCAGCCGGGCAAACTTTCCTACCTCAAGGGCCTGCTGTACCCCAACTGGGGCGCCTGGCAGGTCGGCTCGATCGCCGGCATCTTCCTGGGTAGCGCGGTGCCGCCCGAGTGGGAGCTCGGTTTCGCCGGCACGCTGGCAATCGTCTGCATCATGGTGCCGCTGATCGCCGGGCGCGCCGCGGCCGCCGGCGTGGCCGTGGCCAGCGTGATCGCGGTGGTGGCCCACGACGTTCCCTACAAGCTTGGCCTGCTCGCCGCCGTGGTCGCGGGCATGATCGCCGCGATGGTGGTGGATGAGGTATTCGGAAAGGTCAAAAAATGAGCGATTTCGAGATCTGGATGACCATTCTGGCGCTGGTCGCCGCCACCGCGATCACGCGCAGCTCGTTCTGGCTGGTCGGGCATCACATCACCATTCCGCCCCGGGTGCAGCAGATGCTGCGCTTCGCGCCGGCCTGCGCACTGGCTGCGATCGTGGCGCCCGACATCGCGTTCGGCCCCGGCGGAGAGCTGGCGATTTCGCCGGCCAACCCCAAGCTGCTGGCCGGGCTGGCGTCGATCCTGTTCTACCTGCTGCGCCGGAACATGATGCACACGATCGTGTTCGGCATGCTGGTATTTACCGTCCTGCGGGTGACACAGGTATTCGGAGTGGCCGGATAGGCATGTCAATGCGTTAAAATAACGATCTTTTCTTCCATTCGACAACCGGATAGCCATGCACGCTGTTCTCAATTTCACCCGACTGCAAGACCTGATCGACAAGGACGCGCTCAAAGGCAAGCGCGTCTTCATCCGCGCCGACATGAACGTGCCGCAGGATGACAACGGCAACATCACCGAAGACACCCGCATCCGCGCCTCCGTGCCGGCGATCCGCGCCGCGCTCGGCGCCGGCGCCGCGGTGATGGTCACCTCCCACCTGGGCCGCCCGACTGAAGGCGAATTCAAGCCGGAAGACTCGCTGGCGCCGGTCGCCGCGCGCCTGTCGGAACTGCTGGGCATGGAAGTGCCGCTCAAGCGCGACTGGGTCGATGGCGTCGAGGTGCAGCCGGGCCAGGTAGTCCTGCTCGAGAACTGCCGCGTGAACAAGGGTGAAAAGAAGGACAGCGACGAGCTGGCCCGCAAGATGGCGGCCCTGTGCGACGTCTACGTGAACGATGCGTTCGGCACCGCCCACCGCGCAGAAGCGACCACCCATGGCATCGCAAAGTACGCGCCGGTGGCCTGCGCCGGTCCGCTGCTGGCGGCCGAACTGGACGCGCTGGGCAAGGCGCTCGGCGCCCCGGCGCGCCCGTTGCTGGCAATCGTGGCCGGCTCCAAGGTATCCACCAAGCTGTCGATCCTGAAATCGCTGGCCGGCAAGGTCGACCAGCTGATCGTCGGTGGCGGCATCGCCAACACCTTCATGAAGGCGAATGGCCTGAACATCGGTAAATCGCTGGCCGAAGGCGAGCTGGTGGCCGAAGCCAAGTCCATCATCGACATGATGGCCGAGCGCGGCGCGCAGGTGCCGATCCCGGTCGACGTGGTGTGCGCCAAGGAGTTTTCGCCGACCGCCGCCGCCACCGTCAAGGACGTGGCCGACGTGCAGGACGACGACATGATCCTCGACATCGGCCCGAAAACGGCGGCGACGCTGGCCAAGCAGATCGAAGCGGCCGGCACCATCGTCTGGAACGGCCCGGTGGGCGTGTTCGAGTTCGACCAGTTCGGCGAAGGCACCAAAACGCTGGCGATGGCAATCGCCGACTCGAAAGCATTCTCGATCGCGGGCGGCGGCGACACGCTGGCCGCGATCGCCAAGTACGGCATTGCGGACCGCATCAGCTATATCTCCACCGGCGGCGGCGCCTTCCTCGAATTCCTGGAAGGGAAAACCCTGCCGGCGGTTGAAATCCTGCTCCAGCGGAGCGCGCAACAGTAAGCGACACAGCGCAGCAGACCATGCTGCGCTTTTTACTTTCATACAGGGAGTTCTATGTACCGGGGCACAAAGATCGTCGCAACCATCGGACCGGCTTCGACCGACTTCGATATCCTCGTCAACATGATCCGCGCGGGCGTGGACGTCGTCCGCCTGAACTTCTCGCATGGCAAGGCGCAGGACCACATCGACCGCGCCAACCTGGTGCGCCGCGCCGCCGCGGAATGCGGCCGCGAAGTGGCGATCATGGCCGACATGCAGGGTCCGAAGATCCGCGTCGGCAAGTTCGAGGACGGCAAGGTGTTCCTGGAGCCGGGCGCCAAGTTCATCCTCGACGCCAAGTGGGGCGACAACGGCGAACTGGGCAACCTCGAGCGCGTGGGCCTCGACTACAAGGCGCTGCCGAAGGACGTGCGTCCCGGCGACAAGCTGCTGCTCAACGACGGCCTGATCGTGCTGATCGTCGACAGCGTGGCCGGCCACGAAGTGCACACCACGGTCAAGGTCGGCGGCGAACTGTCGAACAACAAAGGCATCAACCGTCAGGGCGGCGGCCTGACCGCGCCGGCGCTGACCGCCAAGGACATGGAAGACATCAAGACCGCCGTCAGCTTCCAGTGCGACTACCTGGCGATCTCGTTCCCGAAAAGCGCGACCGACATGGAAATGGCGCGCCAGCTGGCCAACATCGCCGGCGAGCCTTACCACCACAAGCCGCTGATGATCGCCAAGATCGAGCGCGCCGAAGCGATCCCGGCGCTGCAGGAAATCCTCGACGCGTCTGACGGCATCATGGTCGCCCGCGGCGACCTGGCGGTGGAAGTGGGCAATGCGGCCGTGCCTGCGCTGCAGAAGCGCATGATCCGCATGGCGCGCGAACAGAACAAACTGGCGATCACCGCGACCCAGATGATGGAGTCGATGATCGTCAACGCGGTGCCGACCCGCGCCGAAGTGTCGGACGTGGCCAATGCGGTGCTGGACGGCACCGACGCGGTGATGACCTCGGCCGAAACGGCGTCCGGCAAATACCCGATCGAGACGGTCGAGATGATGGCCGCGATCTGCGCCGAAGCCGAGAACTCGGAGTACAACAAGCTCGACGCCGACTTCCTGAATATCCAGTTCACCCGCATCGACCAGTCGATCGCCTACGGCGCGCTGTTCACCGCGCACCACCTGCGCGTGAAGGCGATCGTCGCGCTGACAGAATCGGGCTCCACCGCCCTGTGGATGAGCCGCCACAGCATCGACACGCCGATCTTCGCGCTGACGCCGTCCAAGACCACCCAGCGCAAGGCTTCGCTGTACCGCAACGTGCGCGCCTACCACCTGGAGCAGGAGGGCGGCAGCCACGCCGTATTGAGGCAGGCCGAAGAGCTGCTGATGAACCAGGGGATCGTCAAAAAGGGCGATATGATCGTCGTTACCTGGGGTTCCCCGATGGGACAGGCCGGCAGCACCAATGCGCTGAAGATCGTGCGCGTGGGCGAGTTCGACTAATCGGCGGCGTCAGACCCAAAAAACGGGTCAGACCCCGAAGCTAAAGTTTTCTATTGTTTGGAGTACTACCATGGCACTCGTATCTTTGCGTCAACTGCTGGACCATGCTGCTGAACACAGCTATGGCCTGCCGGCATTCAACGTCAACAACCTGGAGCAGGTGCAGGCCATCATGGCCGCCGCCGACGCCGTCAACAGCCCGGTGATCATGCAGGCCTCGGCCGGCGCGCGCAAGTACGCGGGCGAAGCCTTCCTGCGCCACCTGATCGAAGCGGCGGTGGAAGCCTACCCGCACATCCCGGTCGTCATGCACCAGGACCACGGCCAGTCGCCGTCGGTGTGCATGGCCGCGATCCGCTCCGGCTTCTCGTCGGTGATGATGGACGGTTCGCTGCAGGCGGACGGCAAGAGCGTCGCTTCCTACGACTACAACGTCGAGGTGACGCGCGAAGTGGTCAAGTTCGCGCACGCGATCGGCGTCTCGGTCGAGGGTGAACTGGGCGTGCTCGGTTCGCTCGAGACCATGAAGGGCGACAAGGAAGACGGCCACGGCGCGGAAGGCACCATGACCCGCGAGCAGCTGCTGACCGACGTCGACCAGGCCGCCGACTTCGTCGCGCGCACCCAGTGCGACGCGCTGGCGATCGCGATCGGCACCTCGCATGGCGCCTACAAGTTCTCGCGCAAGCCGACCGGCGAAATCCTGGCGATCGACCGCATCAAGGAAATCCACGCGCGCATCCCGAACACCCACCTGGTGATGCACGGCTCCTCGTCGGTGCCGCAGGACCTGCTGGCGATCATCCGCGAATTCGGCGGCGACATGAAGGAAACCTATGGCGTCCCGGTCGAAGAGATCCAGGAAGGCATCCGCCACGGCGTTCGCAAGATCAACATCGACACCGACATCCGCCTGGCGATGACGGCGGCGGTGCGCCAGTACCTGTTCCAGAACCCGTCCAAGTTCGACCCGCGCGACTTCCTCAAGCCTGCGCGCGAAGCGGCGATGAAGATCTGCAAGGAGCGCTTCTCGCAGTTCGGCTGCGAAGGCATGGCCGGCAAGATCAAGCCGATCCCGCTGGAGCAGATGGCCGAGCGCTACGCCAAGGGCGAACTGGCCCAGATCGTCAAGTAAGCAAAAGCAGGGGATTGTCCCGTTGGGGACTGTCCCCCGCCTTTAATGAGTAAGCAAAGGAAGGGGCCCGTCCCCGCGACCGCCCCGCCTTCCGCAGCAAGCAATCCAAGGATTTATGATGGCCGGTGTTCTCGAAACAAACCTCAAGTCGCTCCCTTTCCTGCACCGCGGTAAAGTGCGCGACATCTACGCCGTCGGCGACGACAAGCTGCTGGTCATCCAGACCGACCGCCTGTCCGCGTTCGACGTCATCCTGAACGAACCCATTCCGGGCAAGGGCAAGATCCTGACCTCGATGTCGAACTTCTGGTTCGCCAAGTACAAGGACATGATGCCGAACCACGACACCGGCATCGATCCGCTGTCGGTGGTGGCGCCGGAAGAGCGCGACCAGGTCGAAGGCCGCGCGATCGTGGTCAAGAAGATGAAGCCGCTGGGTATCGAAGCGATCGTGCGCGGCTACCTGATCGGCTCCGGCTGGAAGGACTACCAGAAGACCGGCAAGGTGTGCGGCATCGAGCTGCCCGCCGGCCTGAAGGAAGCGCAGAAGCTGCCGCAGGTGCTGTTCACGCCGTCGACCAAGGCCCCGGCCGGCGCGCACGACGAGAACATCTCGTTCGAGGAAGCCGAAAAGATCGTCGGCGCCGATGTCGCGCGCCAGGTGCGCGACTACGCGATCGGCCTGTACACCGCAGCCGCCGAATACGCGGCCACGCGCGGCATCATCATCGCCGACACCAAGTTCGAATTCGGCATGGACGACAAGGGCACCGTGCACCTGATCGACGAGATCCTGACGCCGGACTCCTCGCGCTTCTGGCCGATGTCGAGCTACCAGGTCGGCATGTCGCCGCCGTCGTACGACAAGCAGTTCGTGCGCGACTACCTCGAAACGCTGACCGACTGGAACAAGGCCGCCCCGGCGCCGACCGTGCCGGCCGACGTGATCGAAAAGACCCGCGCCAAGTACGCCGAAGCGCTGGAACGCCTGACCGGCGAAACCTTCAAGGGCTGAGATGGAGAATCAATCGAAAGCCCTGGTCGGCATCGTGATGGGATCCTCGTCCGACTGGGACGTCATGCAGCACGCGGTCGAAATGCTCAAGCAGTTCGGCGTGCCGTATGAGGCGCAGGTGGTATCCGCGCACCGCATGCCGGACGAGATGTTCGCCTATGCCGAGAGCGCGCGTGCGCGCGGCCTGCGCGCGATCATCGCCGGCGCCGGCGGCGCCGCGCACCTGCCGGGCATGATCGCAGCCAAGACCATCGTGCCGGTGCTTGGCGTACCGGTGCCGTCCCGCTACATGCGCGGCGAGGACTCGCTGCTGTCGATCGTGCAGATGCCCAAGGGTATACCGGTCGCCACCTTCGCCATCGGCGAGGCGGGCGCCGCGAACGCCGCGCTGGCCGCGATCGCGATGATGGCCACCACCGACGACACGCTGGCGACGAAGCTGGAAGAATTCCGCAAGCAGCAGACTGCTGCTGCAAAGGCGATGACCCTCCCGGTATGAGCGAGACCACCAAACCTTCCTTCCTGCCGCCCGCCAGGCTGGGCGTGATGGGCGGCGGCCAGCTGGGCCGCATGTTCGCGCATGCCGCGCAGGCGATGGGCTACAAGGTCGCGGTGCTCGACCCGGGACATGACAGCCCCGCGGGCCAGGCCGCCGACCAGCTGATCGTGGCCGGCTACACCGACCAGGCCGCGCTGGCCGAACTGGCCAGCCAGTGCGTGGCGGTGACCACCGAATTCGAGAACGTCCCTGCCGACAGCCTCGCGCTGCTGGCCAAGAGCGTGTTCGTCGCGCCGGCCGCGTCCTGCGTGTCGATCGCGCAGGACCGTATCCTGGAAAAGCGCTTCTTCGTCGAATGCGCGCCGCACTCCGGCGTGCTGCCGGCGCCGCACAAGGTGATCGCGTCCAGCGAAGACGTCGAGGCGATCCCCGACGAGCTGCTGCCGGGCATTCTTAAGACGGTGCGCATGGGTTACGACGGCAAGGGCCAGGTGCGCGTGAAGTCGCGCGCCGACGTCCAGGCCGCGTTCGACGCGATGGGCGGCGTCACCTGCCTGCTCGAGAAGATGCTGCCGCTCGCGTACGAAGTGTCGGTGCTGACCGCGCGTGGCGCTGACGGCGAATCGGTGGTCTATCCGATCGCCGAGAACGTGCACCGCGACGGCATCCTGTTCACCACCACCGTGCCGGGACCGAACGTCTCGCAGGCCTGCGCGCTGCGCGCACAGGACGCGGCGCGCGCGATTGTCGCCCAGCTTGGCTATGTGGGCGTGCTGTGCATCGAGTTTTTCGTGCTGGAAGACGGCTCGCTGGTGGTCAACGAGATGGCGCCGCGCCCGCACAACAGCGGCCACTACACCATCGATGCCTGCGTCTCGAGCCAGTTCGCGCAGCAGGTGCGCGCGATGGCGCGCCTGCCGCTGGGCGACGTGCGCCAGCATTCGCCGGCCGTGATGCTCAACATCCTGGGCGACCTGTGGTTTGAAGAGGGAAGCGACACCGCGCGCGAACCGGCGTGGGCCGAAGTGCTGGCGCTGCCGGGCGCCTGCCTGCACCTGTACGGCAAGGAAGAGGCGCGCCGCGGCCGCAAGATGGGCCACGTGACCTTCGTCGCGCCGACGCTGCTGCAGGCGCAGGCGCAGCTGCGCGAAGCCTGCACCATCCTCAATATCGAGCTGTAAGCATGGGCAGCCAGGACATCGACCAGGCCGCGATCGCGGCCGCGGCCCGCGTGCTGGAGCAGGGCAGGCTGGTCGCGTTCCCGACCGAGACCGTGTACGGGCTCGGCGCCGACGCCGAGAACCCGGAGGCGGTGGCGCGGATCTATGCCGCCAAGGGCCGTCCCCAGGACCACCCGGTGATCGTGCACATCGCGCCGGAGGGCGAGCTCGCGCACTGGGCCACCGATATCCCGGCGCAGGCCTACCAGCTGGCGGCCGCGTTCTGGCCTGGACCCCTGACCATGATCCTGCGGCGTGCGCCCGGCATTCCCGACGCCGTCTCCGGCGGCCAGGAGACGGTCGGCCTGCGCAGCCCGCAGCACCCGGTGGCGCTGGCGCTGCTGCGCGCGTTCAAGGGCGGGCAGGGCGGCGTCGCTGCGCCCTCGGCCAACAAGTTCGGCAACGTCAGCCCGACCACCGCGCAGCACGTGCGCGACGAATTCGGCGCCGACGGCACGGTGGAGATGGTGCTCGACGGCGGCCAGTCGCAGGTCGGCATCGAATCGACCATCGTCGACATGTCGCGCCTCGCCACGCACGGCCCGGTGCTGCTGCGTCCCGGCCATATCAGCCCGGAGGCGATCGCCGCCGTGATCGACATGCTGCCGGTGGCGCCCGACGCCGCCGCGCCGCGCGCATCGGGCACGCTGGAATCGCACTATGCGCCCCACACGCCGGTGGCGATGCAGGAGCGCGGCACGCTGCTGGCCACGCTGGCGCGCCTGCGCGATGCCGGCCGCGTCACCGCGCTGATCCACTACTCCGATATTCCGCACCAGGGCCCCGAGGTGCGCCTGCCGGCCGAGCCGGAGGGCTTCGCCCACGCGCTGTACGCCTCGCTGCGCGCCATGGACCTGCGCGGCGCCGACGTGATCCTGGTCGAAGCGCCGCCCGTCGACGCGGCCTGGATGGGCGTCAATGACCGCCTGCGGCGCGCCGCGCACGGCTCCACCGGCATCGTGCACGGCCTCCTGCAGCAGCAACTTCCCGAGTAATCCTTTGCCGCTTGCGGCCGCCCTTTGCGGGGTGGCCGTGGCGCTTCTCCCACAGAGCGAAAGCGCGCGCCTTTTCCTGTATACAACTGACGGGAACGCTGGCATATTAGTTGCCAAACGAATAGCACGTGCGTTCGTTTCAACAACAGACAAGAATCAATCAGGGAGACACAATGCGTCAAACGAATTATGTGCTGGCATTGATTGCCGCAGTTGCGCTTGCAGGTTGCGGCGAAAGCGGTAGCAGCGGTGCGCGCCAGAACCTGCTGTCGGGGAATAAGTTCGCGTCCCAGGTCGTGTTCGGCGACTCGCTGGCCGACGTCGGCTCCTATGCAGTGGGTCCGATCGCGGCGGCAGGCGGCGGCAAGTTCACCGTCAACGGCGTCGTGGCCGGCAAGCCTGATCTCGACGGCCGCATCTGGAGCGAAGTGGTGGCGTCCTACCTGGGCATGGAAAAACCGTGCGCGGCGCAGACCGGCCTGAACGGCAAGGGCCCGTACGCGGTCCCGGTGGTCAACCACCTGAACTGCTTCAGCTATGCGCAGGGCGGCGCGCGTGTCTCCAACCCGGTCGGCCCGGGCAACGCGCTGACGGGCGACCCGGTCGGCGCACTGACCGTGCCGGTCTCGACCCAGATCGCCACCCACCTGGCGCGCTCCGGCGGTAAATTCAGCGGCAAGGAAGTGGTGTTCGTCATGGCGGGCGGCAACGACCTGCTGATGCAGATGGGCCAGCTGGCCAGCGCAGCGACCGCGGCCGGCACCACGGCCGGCGCCACCGCGTTCAGCACCAGCCTGGTCACCCAGCTGGCTGCCGGCGCGCCGAACCCGACCACCGCGGCCGCTGCGATTGCCACCGCGATGCAGACCGAGCGCGCGCGCGTGGGCAGCACCGACCAGACCGTGGTCGGCGCCGCAGTGACCGCCGCCGTCATGGCCGGCAACACCGCTGTCGCCAGCCCTGCCGTGTACGGCCCGATGGTTGCCACCGCCACCACCGCCGGCCAGCAGGCCGGCGCCAAGGCCGGCGCCGACTACTTGGCCGCTAACGGACCGAAGCTGGTGCCGGTGATGGCCGATGCGGGCGCCGAACTGGCTGCCCTCATCAACACCCAGATCATCGGCAAGGGCGCGAAATACGTGGTGGTGAACAACCTGCCGGACGTCTCGGTGTCGCCATCGGCGCGCGCCCAGAACGCCAGCGCCCAGCAGCTGATCAAGGGCATGGCGACCGCCTTCAACACCGCGCTGCGCGCCGGCCTGGGCGAAGAGCCGAAGGTGCTGTACGTCGACCTGTTCGAGTTCTCGATCGACCAGGCGGCCAACCCGGGCAACTACGGCCTGAGCAACACCACGGGCGTGGCCTGCGGTCCGAACGCCGGCGGCACCTCCTCGCTGCTGTGCAACGGCACCAACCTGGTCACCGGCGACGTCAGCCGCTACATGTTCGCCGACAGCGTCCACCCGACGCCGTACGAGCATAGCCTGGTGGGCAAGCTGGTCGTCGAAAAGATGCTCATGAAGGGCTGGCTGTAAGCTTTAGGGGACTGTCCCCCAAGGGGACGTCCGCTGATCTTTAGCGTGCAGAAAACAAATGGGGACCCGCGGGTCCCCATTTGTTTTTATAGCGCTGCCTGAATAAAGGCGCGGGCAGTCCAGTGGGGACAGTCCCCAAACCCGTCAGCTGAAGGCCTGGATGCCGGTCTGGGCGCGGCCCAGGATCAGCGCGTGGATGTCGTGCGTGCCTTCGTAGGTGTTGACCACCTCGAGGTTGACCATGTGGCGGATCACGCCGAATTCGTCGGAGATGCCATTGCCGCCGAGCATATCGCGGGCGACACGGGCGATGTCCAGCGACTTGCCGCACGAGTTGCGCTTCATCATCGAGGTGATTTCGACCGCGGCGGTGCCTTCGTCCTTCATCCGGCCCAGGCGCAGGCAGCCCTGCAGGCCCAGGGTGATTTCGGTCTGCATGTCGGCCAGCTTCTTCTGCACCAGCTGGTTGGCCGCCAGCGGACGGCCGAACTGCTTGCGGTCCATGGTGTACTGGCGCGCGCGGTGCCAGCAGTCTTCGGCCGCGCCCAGCGCGCCCCAGGCGATGCCGTAGCGCGCCGAGTTCAGGCAGGTGAACGGGCCTTTCAGGCCGCGCACGTCCGGGAAGGCGTTTTCTTCAGGGCAAAACACTTCGTCCATGACGATTTCGCCGGTGACCGAGGCGCGCAGGCCGAACTTGCCGTGGATCGCAGGCGCCGTCAGGCCCTTCCAGCCTTTTTCCAGCACAAAGCCGCGGATCGCGCCTTCGTCGTCCTTGGCCCACACCACGAACACGTCGGCGACCGGCGAGTTGGTGATCCACATCTTGGAGCCGGTCAGCAAGTAGCCGCCGTCGACCTTGCGTGCGCGCGTGATCATCGAGCCCGGGTCGGAGCCGTGGTTCGGCTCGGTCAGGCCGAAGCAGCCGATCCATTCGCCGGTGGCCAGCTTCGGCAGGTATTTCTGGCGCTGTTCTTCGGTGCCGAATTCATAGATCGGCACCATCACCAGCGAGGACTGGACGCTCATCATCGAGCGGTATCCGGAGTCGACCCGCTCGACTTCGCGTGCGATCAGGCCGTAGGCCACGTAGTTCATGCCCGGGCCGCCGTACTGCTCGGGAATCGTCGGGCCCAGCAGGCCCAGCTCACCCATCTCGCGGAAGATCGAGGTGTCCATGGTCTCGTTGCGGAACGCTTCGAGGATGCGCGGCTGCAGGCGGTCGGTGCAGTAGGCCGCGGCGGCGTCGCGCACCATGCGCTCCTCGTCGGTCAGCTGTTCGTTGAGCAGGAGCGGGTCGTCCCAGTGGAACTGGGCTTTGCGGTGTGCGTTCATGGCGTCTCGTTATAGGGCAATAAGGATGGGTTGTATAGGCAACTTGAACAGGCAATTCTACCGTGTTTAGGTGCTGCTGAATCGCCCGTTGTGGAAAATCAGCGAGGGCTGGTCGGTGTATTCGCAGTGCTCCACTTCGCCGACGAAGATGACGTGGTCGCCTTCCGGATAGCGGCTGCGGTTATGGCATTCGAACCACGCCGAGACGCCCTTGAGCACCGGCTGGCCGGTGCGCGACAGTTCGAACTCGACCGAGTTGAAGGGGTTTTCGCCGCGCGTGGAAAAGCGGCGCGCGATTTCTTCCTGCCCGGCCGACAGCACGTTGATCACGTAATGCGAGTTGCCGCTGAAGATGGGCATGCTGTTGGCGGCCGAGCCGAGGCTCCACAGCACCAGCGGCGGATCGAGCGATACCGAATTGAACGAGCTCGCAGTCAGCCCGCGGAAGCTGCCGTCCGCGAGCCGGGTCGTGATGACCGTGACGCCCGTGGCGAACTGGCCAAGCGCGCGCCGGAACTGGAGGGTGTCGAACTGGCGCGCGTCCGCGCGGGGGGAGCTTATGTTCATCTGGGACTTGGGGAATTTGCACCATTATGCCAAAAAAAGCCCTTCCCCCGGCGAAAGCCTTCCCCGGGGCGCCGGCGTGGCCGCCTGCAACTTCGTGCCGCTACACTGGTCTATACTGTACGGGCAGGGCCAGCAGCGGCGGAGGGCGCCGCGCGGCCCCTTTCGCGGGAGCACAGACATGGACGAGAAAAAGGTAGAGACCGCAATTCTGGGCGGCGGCTGCTTCTGGTGTACCGAAGCGGTATACCTCGACACCCGGGGCGTCACGAAGGTCGAGTCCGGCTACATGGGCGGCCATACGCCAAACCCGACGTATGAGCAGGTGTGCTCGGGCACCAGCGGGCACGCCGAGGTGGTGCGCCTCGAGTTCGACCCGTCGCAGATTTCGTACCGCGACATCCTCGAGATTTTCTTCACCATCCACGATCCGACCACGCTCAACCGCCAGGGCAACGACGTCGGCACCCAGTACCGCTCGGTGATCTTCACCACTTCGCCGGAGCAGGAAGCGACCGCGCGCCAGGTGATGGCGGAAATGGCGCACGTGTGGGACGCGCCCCTGGTCACCGAGATCACGCCGGCCCAGCAATGGCACCGCGCCGAGGACTACCACCAGGATTACTTCCGCCAGCATCCGCTGCAGGGCTACTGCGCGTTCGTGGTGGCGCCCAAGCTGACCAAGTTCCGCCAGACCTTCGCCGAGCGCGTGAAGGACCGCGCGTAAGACCGCTAGCTCGGAGACCGTCATCCCAGCGCAGGCTGGGATCCATAGACCGCATCCGGAGTCTGGAACGGGGCTGGCGAGTTGCAGCCTCAGTATGGATCCCAGCCTTCGCTGGGATGACGGCCGCGGCCCTCGCTGGGATGACTGCGGTCTACTGATACATGTATCGCCGCGACCACGGCAGCTCCGACGCCGGCCGCCCCGCCTTCCCGCACACCACCTGGTACAGGCTGATCAGGTCATTCTCGAACGCATACGCGCAACCGGCCAGGTACACATGCCAGATCCGGAAGCGCCGCGCATCGGTGAGCGCCTGGATCTTGTCCGCGTGCGCCTCGTAGTTCTCGGTCCACAGCGTGCAGGTGCGCGCGTAATGGCGGCGCAGGTTCTCGACGTCGCGCACTTCCAGCCCGCCCTGCTGCATCGTGTGCAGCACTGCCGACAGGTGCACCAGTTCACCGTGCGGGAACACGTATTCGGCGATGAACTCGCCACCGCCGTAAGGAGTGGAGCCGCCTTCGGCGTCGGTCGAGGTGATCCCGTGATTCATGACCAGCCCGTCGTCGGCCAGCAGCTCGCGCATGTGGCTGAAGTAGTCAGGCAGGTGGGAGTAGCCGACATGCTCGAACATGCCGACGCTGGTGATGCGGTCGAAACGCCCCGGCACGTCGCGGTAGTCCTGCAGGCGGATGTCGACGCGGTCGCCCAGCCCCAGTTGCGCGACGCGCTCGCGCGCCAGCTCCAGCTGCTTCTCGGACAGGGTGATGCCGACGCAGCGCGCGCCGTACTGCTGCGCCGCCCGGATCACCAGCGCGCCCCAGCCGCAGCCGATGTCGAGCAGGGTCTGCCCCGGCTGCAGCCGGATCTTGTTGAGGATGTGGTCGATCTTGCGCACCTGCGCGGTGGCCAGGTCCTCGTCGCCGTTTTCGAAATAGGCGCACGAGTACACCATGGCCGGGTCCAGCCACTCGGCATAGAACTCGTTGGAGACGTCGTAGTGGTACTCGATCGCCTTGCGGTCCTTGTCGCGCGTATGGCGCAGGTGGTGCGCGACGCGGCCCAGCTTGCCGGTCGGCTTGAGCGTGGAGCGCGCCAGCGCGTTGACCACCGCGATCATGTCCTGCGCGCGGCCGCTGACCTCGATCGCGCCTTCGACATAGGCCTTGCCGAGGTTGTACAGAGAAGGGGTGAGCAGGTAACGCAGCGCGCCCGGTTCCGGCACGCGGATCGTCACCCGCGGCGGTTCCGGCGAAAAATCGAAGCGCTGGCCGTTCCACAGGTCGACCCGCAGCGGCAGGGCCTGGTGGCTGCGGATGTCCTGGGTCCAGGAACCGAGTCGGGCGAGGTCGAACATGTGCGCCTCCCGTGGGGCGCCTTGCGATGCCCCGTTATGGTTGCAAACGCTGCCGTGTCCAGCCGCCATCCGGCTGGCGCGTATAGACGATGCGGTCGTGGAACCGCGAGCGCCGTCCCTGCCAGAACTCCACGCGGTCCGGCACCAGGCGCAGGCCGCCCCAGTTGTCCGGGCGCGGGGGGTGCTCGCCCAGCCGGCTCGCAACCGCTTCGTAATTCTTCTCGAGCGCCGCACGGCTTTCGATCGGCTGGCTCTGGCTCGAGGCAATCGCCCCCAGCCTGCTGGTCAGCGGCCGGCTGTTGAAGTACTTGTCGCTCTCTTCCGCCGACGTGCGCTCCACCCTGCCTTCGACCCGGACCTGGCGCTCGAGTTCACTCCAAAAGAATAGCAGCGCGGCATGGGGATTGGCGCACAGTTCCTTGCCTTTCTGGCTATCGTAGTTGGTGTACCAGGTAAAACCGCGGCGGTCGAACTGCTTGACCAGCACGATGCGTGAGCTGGGACGCCCGCCCGGCCCCACCGTGGCCACGCTCATTGCGTTCG
>DASTVB010000105.1:0-24165 GCA_035759315.1 Telluria sp.
CTTTCGGATTTGTCTCGGCGCAAACACACACGGTCGAGCTAACTCATCAGTACTAGCTTATCCCATTATTGCCCAAACGCAAGAAATCTCCCTCAGGCAACTAAGCGTTCACACTGATCTGCACGTCGCCCACGCTGACCGACTGGCCGGCGCGGATCTTCGCGGTCTTGCGCAGTTCCTTTTTGCCGTCGACCTTGACGGCGCCGCTGGCCACGATGTTCTTGCCGGCGCCGCCGCTGTCGCATAGCCCGGCCAGCTTCAGGAGCTGGTTCAGCTCGACGAATTCCCCACGCAGTTCGAATGTCACTTGTTGCATCTTATTCCTGAGTTCTCAATGTTGAATGTACGATACCTAACAGTGTACAGGGTGGGGGACTGTCCCCGAAGGGGACCGTCCCCGGCTCTTTAGCCGGCAGCATCGGTAGCGTGACAAAAGAGCGGGGGACGGTCCCCGTGCGGGGACAGTCCCCTTCCTCAGCGTGAAGGGTGGGTCATGTCGGACGGCACCACCCACGCATCGAACTCCTCGGGGGTGACGTAGCCCAGCGCGGTCGCGGCCTGCTTGAGCGTGGTGCCTTCCTGCTGCGCCTTCTTGGCGATCTGCGCCGCGCGGTCGTATCCGATGTGCGGCGCCAGCGCGGTCACCAGCATCAGCGACTTTTGCATCAGTTCGCCAATCCGCACGCGGTTCGCCTCGATGCCGCGCACGCAGTGCTCCTCGAATGAACGCATACCGTCCGCCAGCAGCCGCGCGCTCTGCATGAAGTTGTGGATGATCACCGGCTTATACACGTTCAGCTCGAAGTTGCCCGACGCGCCCGCCACGGTGATGGTCACGTCGTTGCCGAACACCTGGCAGCACAGCATGGTCAGCGCTTCGGCCTGGGTCGGGTTGACCTTGCCCGGCATGATCGAGCTGCCCGGCTCGTTTTCGGGAATCGTGATCTCGCCCAGGCCCGAACGCGGGCCCGACGCCATCCAGCGGATGTCGTTGGCGATCTTGGTCAGCGCGGTGGCGAGCGTCTTGAGCGCGCCATGCGCGGCGACGAGCGCGTCGTGCCCGGCCAGCGCCATGAATTTGTTGGGCGCGGTGCGGAAGCCGTGGCCGGTAAAGGACGCCAGCTCGGCCGCGATGCGCTGCGCGAAGTCGGGATGGGCATTCAGCCCGGTGCCGACCGCGGTGCCGCCCGCCGCGAGGCTCAGCAGGCCGGGCAGGGCGGCGCGCACCGCCTGTTCGGCGAACTCCAATTGCGCGACATAGCCGGAAAACTCCTGCCCCAGCGTGAGCGGGGTCGCATCCTGCAGGTGGGTGCGCCCGATCTTGACGATCGAATTGAAGTCGCGCGACTTGACCTCCAGCGCACCGCGCAGCTGCGCCAGCGCAGGCAGCACCTGGCCCGCCACCGCCTGCGCCGCGGCGACGTGCATCGCGGTGGGGAACACGTCGTTGGACGACTGGCCCATGTTCACATGGTCGTTCGGATGCAGCAGGCGCGCCTCGCCGCGCTCGCCGCCCAGCAGCTCGGAAGCGCGGTTGGCCAGCACTTCGTTCATGTTCATGTTGGACTGGGTGCCCGAGCCGGTTTGCCACACCGACAGGGGGAATTCGCCCGCGTGCAGGCCGGCCAGCACTTCGTCGGCCGCGCGCACGATGGCGTCGGCCTTTTGCGGCTCCAGCAGGCCGAGGTCGCGGTTGACCGTGGCGGCGGCCCGCTTGACCTGCGCCAGGCCCGCGATCAGTTCCTCCGGCATCCGCTCCGTCGAGATGGCGAAATGGCCCAGCGAACGCTGGGTCTGCGCACCCCACAGGCGATCGGACGGCACGTCGATCGGGCCGAAACTGTCTTTCTCGCTCCTGAACTCCATGCTCGCCCCCGAATGTTATTGATTGCTTAAAGAGTTTAGCCGAAAGCGCGTTAACGACGCACGAGGCTAAAAATCCCGCGAGGGTCCGCAATGCTTGATAAACTGTTTCCCATATGCACCAATTCAGCTTGCCCAAGACCCTGACCGCCGCCGTGCTGTGCGCCGCGCAGCTGGCCGCCCATGCCGCCGAGCTGGGCGATCCGGTGGTCAAATCCCACATCGGCCAGCCGCTGGTGGCCGACATCGAACTGCTGGCCGAGGAGGGCGGGGCGGTGCGCGCCACCATCGCCCATGACGACGTCTATCGCGGGGCGAATATTGCGCGCTCGCCGGTGATCGATACGCTCCACATGTCGGTGATGCGGCGCGACGGTCGCCAGTTCCTGCACATTACCTCGATCAAACCGGTCGAAGCGGGCTACCTGCACCTGTTCCTCGAACTGAACGAAAACGGCAAGCGGGATATCCGCCCCGCGACTTTGTGGCTGACGCCGGAACCGCCGGCGCCCCCGCGCCGCTCCGTGGCGCCTGTGCCGGCGCCGGCCACCGAGCCCGCACCGTCCCCGGCGCCTGCGGCCCGGCCGCGCGCCGCCCGCGCGCCCGACCTGGCGTGCCAGGCGCTCGACTACAAGAACGCGCAGCTGGCCGCCCAGATCGTGGACCTCGAGGAAAAGGTCAAGGCGCTGCAGGCCACCATCGACCTGCAGGTGATGCCGGACCGCCCGGGCGTTGTCGCGGCGCCGGTCGCGAAGCCGGCCGTGCCGAAGAATCCAAAGGCTGCGAAGGGCGGCGTGCCGGGATGGATTGCCTATGCCGGCGTAGGGCTGGTGGTGGTGCTCGGCGGTGGCGGCCTGCTGCGCCGGCGGCGCCGCCTGCGCGCGGACGATCGCCCGATCGTCGACGCGCGGCCCGGTGCTGTGGCAGCGCCTGTTGCGGAGACGCCACCCGAGTGAGGCTTAAGATAGTTCATGCACACGTGACGAAAATTTGGGCTATACTTTTTACATCGGTCTCCAAAAGACCGAAGTAACGGGGCAGTGGGCCTGACGCAGCCACCAACGATGGTGTGGCGCGAACCCAGGTTAACGTTGAAGAAACGCCTGTCCCGGAAGCAGTCCAAAGCCAGCAGTGTGCGAAGGACGCCGGAAGAGCAACCGGCACGAGGCGACTCCTGGAGATACCTGGCAGTCGCCTTCCGAATTCAGAAAAAGCGCCTGCGGGCGCTTTTTTTCATGGCTCTGTCACCGAAAAATGTCGGAATCGCGTCGCCGTCATCCCAGCGAAGGCTGGGATCCATACGCCGTTTGCGTTCATGCGACGTGCGCCTGAGCCGGATGCTCAGCATGGATCCCAGCTTTCGCTGGGATGACGGCCGTTCCACGGTTATCGGTGACTGAGCCTTTTTCATTGGGACAGTCCTCGAAACAAAAAAAGCGCCTGGAAAGGCGCTTTTTGCTGTGGTGCTGCGTTTTTTAGTGTGCCTGCATCGCGCCGGCAACGCGGGCATGCCACGGCTCGGTCACTTCGCGCACCGCGCGGTCGTTCGCCATGATCTGCTTGAGCAGCGCAACCTTGCGCGCGCGCAGTTCACCCGTCAGGGGCGTCACGCCCATCGCCGCAACGCGGCTCTGGTCGCTGACCTCGCCTTCGAGCAGGGCCAGGCGGTCCCAGTCGCCGGCCTGCGCGGCTACCGCCATCTGGGCGGTGATGCCTGCGATACGTTCGTACATCGTAAGGATGTCCTGGGAGGTCATGCTTTCACCTGATCGGAAAGTGGGTGCGGATTACCGCGTGTCCCTCAATTACGGCAAGGTTTGAGGGAACTTTAGGGTTCCAGCGCAAAATATTTGAAAATATTTTGTGTTGCCAATAATGTAATTTGCGTATGCACATGCGTGCGCCTGTCATGCGAATTCGACATTACAGTCCGACATTTTGCAGTTCGTCGCATTCCTGCGGCGCACGCCTGGGGCCAGGCGTAGAGTTCATGCTGCCGGTATTTACGCCCCCTACGAAGGCGAACCGGCGTATTCATTCCACACATAAGGGGACCATCCGAATGCAAGCTCCAATCAAGAACGCCCTGTACGCCGCCCTGTGCAGCGCATTCCTCGCGCTGCCCGCCGCGCACGCGGCAGGCCAGGCCGCCGCGCAGGAGGCCGCAGCGCCGGCCAAGTCGGCCGTTGCCATGCCGCCATCGCCGGGCGACGATTTCTACGCCTACGCCAACCACGACTGGCTCCAGAAGACCGAAATCCCGGCCGACCGCAGCTCCTGGGGCGCCGGCGGCCAGCTGGCCGAAGAGACCAACACCCGCATCAAGGCGATGATCGAAGGCCTGGTGGCCGACAAGAACACCAAGGGCGAAGCACGCAAGGTCGCGGACTACTACCAGACCTTCATGGACGAAGCGGCGATCGAAGCCCGCGGCCTGGCCCCGGTCAAGCCGGTGCTGGCGAAAATCGACGCGATCCGCGACAAGGCCGGCCTGACCCGCGCGCTGGGCCAGTCGCTGCGCGCCGACGTCGATCCGCTCAACGCCACCAACTTCTACACCGAGAACCTGTTCGGCATCTGGATCGCGCAGGGCCTGACCGACCCGGCTAACTACACCCCGTACATCCTGCAGGGTGGCCTGGGCATGCCCGACCGCGCCTACTACGTCGACCAGGAACAGCGCATGGCCGACCTGCGCACCAAGTACCAGGCGCACATCGCCGCGATGCTCAAGCTGGCCGGCTACGACAACGTCGAGCAGCGCGCGGCGAGGGTGATGGCGCTGGAAACCGAGCTGGCCAAGTCCCACGGTACCCGCGAAGACTCCGCCAACATCCAGAAGTCCAATAACCCATGGACGCTGAAGGACTTCCAGGCCAAGGCCCCTGGCCTCGACTGGGCGGCGCTGTTCAAGGCGGCGCGCCTGGGCGGCCAGAACAAGTTCATCGTCTGGCATCCGACCGCCATGACGGGCGCGGCCAAGCTGGTCGAAACCGCAGAGCTGGCCGCATGGAAGGACTGGATGGCCTTCCACCAGCTGCACCACTTCGCGTCCATGATGCCGAAGGCCTTCTACGACCAGAAGTTCGAATTCTCGAACAAGGCGCTGTACGGCACGCCGCAGCAGTCGGCGCGCTGGAAGCGCGGCCTGAACGCGACCAATGCCGCGATGGATGAAGCAGTCGGCAAGATCTACGTGAGCCGCTACTTCCCGGCCGAGAACAAGGCCCGCATCCAGCAGATGGTGAAGAACATCGTTGCCGCCTTCGACAAGCGCATCGACAAGCTGGAATGGATGGCGCCGTCGACCCGCGCCGAAGCCAAGGCCAAGCTCAAGACCCTGTATGTGGGCGTGGGCTACCCGGACCGCTGGAAAACCTATGACGGCCTGGTGGTGACGCCGGGCGACGCGCTGGGCAATGCGATGCGCGCCGAAGAGTTCCACTACGCGCAGGAGCTGTCCAAGCTCGGCAAGAAAGTGGACCCGACCGAATGGGCGATGCCGCCGCACCTGGTCAACGCGATCAACATGCCGATGCAGAACGCGCTGAACTTCCCGGCCGCGATCCTGCAGCCGCCGTTCTTCGACCCGAAAGGATCGGACGCGCATAACTACGGCGCGATCGGCGCGGTGATCGGCCACGAGATCAGCCACAGCTTCGATGACATGGGCGCCCAGTTCGACTCCAAAGGCCGCCTGCGCGACTGGTGGACCAAGGAAGACAGCGAGCACTTCAAGCAGGCTTCGCAGAAGCTGGTCAAGCAGTACGACGCCTACAAGGCCTTCCCGGACATGGCGATCAACGGCCAGCTGACGCTGTCGGAAAACCTGGCCGACCTGGCCGGACTGGCTGCCGCGCACGACGCGCTGCGCTCGACGGTGCAGGGCAAGGCAGGGCTGGAAAACCTCGACCGCGAATTCTTCCAAGGCTATGCGGAAACCTGGCGCACCAAGATGCGCGAGCGCGCCTTGCGCAACGCAGTGTTGACCGACGGACACTCGCCGGGCCAGTGGCGCACCTACACCGTGCGTAACCTGGACGCCTGGTACGACGCGTTCGGCGTCAAGCCGGGACAGACCTTGTACCTTGCTCCTGAAGAGCGCGTTCGCGTCTGGTAAGTGTTGCCTGTCGCCATGCCCACATTGGGTTAGCTGCCGCACAGAGCCCGGTGGTGCATGGCGTTAAGGTTGCCTTGTAGGCGTGTCGTTGGAGACCCGCCCTGTTCAATTCACCAGGAGGTAAGCACCATGAATGAGAACCAGGTAAAAGGCAAAGCCAAAGACATCGGCGGTAAAGTGCAGGAAGAAGTCGGCAAGGCAGTTGGCAGCAGCGAGCAGCAGGCCAAGGGCCTTGGCAAGCAAATCGAAGGCAAGACCCAGGAAAAAGTGGGCGATGCTGAAGAGGCGCTGCGCAATATCGGCAAGAACCGCTAAGCTACACAGGCAACAAGAAACAGCCGCCCTCGGGGCGGCTGTTTTTATTTTGGCGTTCGCATTGGCGAGGCGTTAGCCCAAAGACCGTCATCCCAGCGAAGGCTGGGATCCATGCTGAGCGAGCGAACAGGTACAGCATGCTGTCTATGGGTCCTAGCCGAGGGCGACCTTGGTCCTGGGACGACGACGTTATTTGTGGGAGGACTGCTGGAGCGTGAAGCCGATCAGTCGCGTCACCACCGCGGTCAGGTACATCACGCCCACCAGCATCTCGACGCTGGCGACCGCGCGCCCATATGACGTCAGCGGAATCACATCGCCGATGCCGGTCGAGGACAGCAGCGCGAAGCTCAGGTAATTCAGTTCGGTCCAGGTGCGCGGGTGCGAGATGTTGACCGCCGCCGCGAACGAATTCGGCTGCAGCGCTTCGATCATCACGAACAGGTGGGTGAAGCCCCACGCCAGCAGCGTAAACGTTGCGCCGGCGGCGAACAGCTCGTCGGTGGTCGCCTCCCGGTCTTCCATCATGTATGCGATTAGGCTGCCCGCCGCGTAGAAGTAGAAGATCGCTTCCAGGGCCGACTGGATCGGCAGCAGGTGGTGCCAGCCGAACACCGACTGGAGCACCAGCAGGATGATCACCGGCACGGCGATGCCAGCGCTGACCCAGGCGTGGCCCGGCGTATTGCGCACCATGCGCGCGGCGAAGATGAGCACGATGATGCCGACCACGTTGAAGATGGTCTTGCCGCCCGCCGTGTTTTCCAGGAAGGGATAGATCAGCATCCCGGTCAGCTGCACCAGCATCAGGATGGCGGATGGGTGGCGCGTCATGAGGCGGAGTGATTTCATGTTCTGAATATAGTTGTTAGTGCTGCATTATGGCACTGCTCACGGCGCTGCCGCGCACGGGGACTGTCCCGCCGGGACTGTCCCAGCCTTCGGGTGAACAGCCGACCCGCCGGCAAAGGCAGGGGACAGTCCCGCCGGGACAGTCCCCAAGAAAAAGGGACCGCGAAGGTCCCTTTTTCTTTTGCTGCTGGCGCTTACTTCTTCGCGTCGATCAGGTGCTTGCGGAAGAACGCTTCGATCAGGCCATACACGTGGCGCTGGCTGGCGCGTGCCGAGATGCCGTGCTTGGCGCCCGGGTAGGTCATCAGGTCGAACTGAACGCCGCGCTTGACCAGGTCGTCGATCAGCTTGGTGCTATTGGTGAACAGGACGTTATCGTCCGCCATGCCGTGCACCAGCAGCAGCGGCGACTTGAGACCGTCCAGGTTCGCGAACACGCCGCTCTGCGCGTAGTTCTGCGGGACGTCCTGCGGGCGCCCGCCGACGAACTGCTCGGTGTAGTGGGTGTCGTACAGCGCCCAGTCGGTGACCGGCGCGACCGAAACGGCCGCTGCCACCTTGTCCGACGCTGCCGCCGCCATGCGCAGCGTCATGAAGCCGCCGTAGCTCCAGCCGAACACGCCGACGCGCTTGGCGTCCACGAAGCTCTGCGTGCCGAGCCACTCGATACCGGCCAGCTGGTCTTCCACTTCGTGCTTGCCGAGCTGGCCGTAGATCGCGTCCTGGAACACGCGCTCGCGGCGCGCCGAACCACGGTTATCGATGCGGAACGAGACGTAGCCCTGCTGCGCCATGTACTGGTCGAAGGTCGCGCCCCATTTGCGCTGCACGAACTGCGAGTGCGGGCCGCCGTACATGCGCACGAACACCGGATAGCGCTTGGCCGGGTCGAAATCGGCCGGTTTGATCATCGCGTAGTGCAGGGTCTGGCCGTCCTTGGCCTTGAGCGTGCCGTATTCGGTCGGCAGGTGGTCCGCCTTGAACTTGAAGTAGGGGTGCGAGGCATCGAGCTCATTGCGCTCGACCCACTGCAGCAGGGTGCCGTCCGACTTGTGGATCGAGGTCTGCGGCGGAGTATCCGGATTCGAGAAGGTATCGACGAACACCTTGCCATTGTTGGAGAAGGAGGAATCGTGCCAGCCATCGGCCTTGGTCAGGCGCACCGGCTTGTCGGCGAAGCGGCCGTCCAGCGTCAGCGCGTAGGTCTGCTTGTCGACCACCGCATCGCGGTTGGAGGACACGTACACCTTGCCGGCCTTTTCGTCGACCGCCAGCACTTCGTCCACATACCAGTTGCCCGAGGAGACCGGGTGCTGCAGCTTGCCGTCCATGTCGTACAGGTACAGGTGCTTGTAGCCGCTGCGCTCGGAGGCCCACAGGAAGCCCGGGCGCTGCTTCAGGAAGTGCAGGTCGTTGTGGATCTCGACCCAGGTCTTGGAGGTTTCGGTCAGCAGGGTCTTCTGCGCCAGCGTGGCGGCATCGACCAGGATCAGGTCGAGCTTCTTCTGGTCGCGCGACTGCACCTGGTAGGCCAGCTTCTTGCTGTCGGCGCTCCAGTCGGCGCGCACCAGGTAGATGTCGCGGTTCGGGCCGAGGTCGATCTTGCGCTGCACGCCGGTTTCAGGCGACACGATCATCAGGTCGACCAGCACGTTCGGGTCGCCCGCCGATGGATAGCGCTGCTCGACCACGTCGGTGCGG
Organism: Telluria sp.; assembly: GCA_035759315.1. Taxonomy (GTDB): domain Bacteria; phylum Pseudomonadota; class Gammaproteobacteria; order Burkholderiales; family Burkholderiaceae_D; genus Telluria. The sequence continues at coordinate 8,852 of DASTVB010000105.1, forward strand.
TCGGCGTAGATTTCGAAGCGGCGCACCACAGGCACCGGCGCTTCGTCGTAGCGCTTGTAGGCGATCGCGGAATCGTCCGGCGCCCAGTAGTAGCCGGTGGTCTGGTCCATCTCTTCCTGCGCGATGAATTCAGCCTCGCCGTTGTGGATGGTGCCCGCGCCGTCGGTGGTCAGCTGGCGCTCGGCGCCGGTCTTCAGGTCGATCACGAACAGGTTCTGCTTGCGCACGAACGAAACGTAGCGGCCCTTCGGCGAAATCTTCGGATCGATCACCGCGCCCGATGCGACCTTGCGCGGCGCGTCCGGCTTGGCCGCGTCGACCAGGTACAGGTTGCCGGCGATCGGCACCAGCATCTGCTTGCCGTCCGGGGACCAGCTGTACGACAGGATGCCGGACAGGCTCGCGGTGCGGTTACGCTCGCGGATCGCCTTTTCTTCGTCCGACAGGATCTCGTTCGGCACCAGCACCTTGGAGTCGACCAGGCGGCGGATGCTCTTGTCCTTCAGGTTGTATTCCCACAGGTCGAGCTGGTACTGGTTGTCCGGGCGGCCGCGCAGGAAGGTGACGCGTGCGCCGTCGGGCGACACTTTGAGCGCGCGCACGCCGGGACCGGCAAGCGCAGGGTCGGCGTGGATGCGGTCGAGCGTCAGGCGTTCAGCGGAGGCGGGCGCAGCGCACGCCAGGGCGGCGATGAGGCAGAGGATAAAACGCATGGGGGAAGGTCTCGCGGCTAAGAGGTTAAAACGGCTAACCGCGAGACAATACCAGATGGCGCCTTTCCCCGCAGTAAATACGATGGGGGCTGACGGGGACTGTCCCTCCGGGACTGTCCCCTGCCTTTGAGCTGGCGTCCACCCACCAAAGACCGGGGACAGTCCCGGCGGGACAGTCCCCTGTGATATGCAAAACATATCACAGGACTTCCTGTGAGTCGCTGGAGATATCAGCCGCACAGCACAGCCGCATTTGTGTCGATAACCGCTCCGTGGCAGCATATGGCGTTCGGCAGCGACCGTTTTCGGTGTTCACATTCAGGAGAAGCTCCATGGATAACAATCCCGTTGGCTGGTTCGAAATCTATGTGCAGGACATGGATCGCGCGAGGGCGTTCTACGAGGCGACGTTCGGCGTGCAGCTTGCCCGGATCGACAGCCCGGGGATCGAAATGTGGGGTTTCCCGATGCAATCGGAGCGCTACGGCGCACCTGGCGCCCTGGTGCGGATGCCGGGCTTTCCCTCGGGCGGGAACAGCGTCCTGGTCTACTTCAGCTGCCAGGACTGCGCGGTCGAAGCCGCGAAGGCGGTGGGCGCCGGCGGCACCACAGTCAAAGAGAAATTTTCCATCGGCCAGTACGGCCATATCGCCCTGGTCAACGATACCGAAGGCAATATGATCGGCCTGCATTCGCTTCAGTAAGCCCCGCAGTAGTCACCATTGGAGATTCGACATGATCAAGAAGAACACCATTTGTCTCTGGTTCGATGGCACGGCGGAAGAAGCCGCGCGCTTTTACGCCGCGACCTTCCCCGACAGCTCGGTCGGCAAGACCTACCGTGCGCCCGGCGACTACCCGGCCGGCAAGCAGGGTGACGTGCTGACGGTCGAATTCACCGTGATGGGCATCCCGTGCATCGGCCTGAACGGCGGCCCGGAGTTCAAGCACAGCGAAGCGTTTTCCTTCCAGGTTGCGACCGAGGACCAGGCCGAAACCGACCGCCTGTGGAACGCAATCGTCGGCAACGGCGGGCAGGAGAGCGCGTGCGGATGGTGCAAGGACAAATGGGGCCTGTCATGGCAGATCACGCCGCGCGTCCTCATGGAAGCCATCGCCGATCCCGATCCCGCGGCGGCCAAGCGCGCCTTCGACGCGATGATGACGATGGGGAAAATCGACATCGCCACCATCGAAGCCGCCCGCCGCGGTTAAAGCCCGCGCCGTATAAAGGGGTCGTACCCCTTCTATCGGTGGGCAAGCTTAAGCCTGTGTCGCTACCAGGGACGGATGCGCGGCGCGGAATTCGTCGGCGCGCCGTTTCGCCAGCCGCGCGAGCACCCACGTCAGCAGGACGGCGGCGATGGTCAGCCCGACCGTCAGGCCGATCCAGAAGCCATGCGCCTTCATCGGTTCGGCCGGTGCGAACGGCAGCCAGCCGGGCGCGAGGCCGAGCCAGATCCCCATCGGCAGCGCGAAGCCCCAGAACGCCAGCAGCTGGATCATCATCGGTTCGCGCGTGACCTTGTAGCCGCGGATCGCCGAGGAGGCGGCGACCTGGGTGGCGTCGGACAGCTGGAACACCGCCGCGAACAGCAGCAGCTGCACGCACAGTGCCTGCACCGCCGGGTCGATCGTGTAGGCCGCTGCGATTTGTTCGCGGAACAGCAGGATGAACACCGCCGACACCAGCGCGAAGCCGAGCGACATCCACACCCCGACCCAGGATGCGAAGCGCGCGCGCAGCGGGTCGCCTTCGCCCAGCGCCTGGCCGACGCGGGTGATCATGGCAATCCCGAAGGTCATCGGCACCATGAACACCAGCGAGGCGAAGTTGAGCGCGATCTGGTGCGCGGACACTTCCACCGCGCCGAAGCGCGCCACCAGCAGGCTGACCACGCCGAAGGCGCTCACTTCCGCGAAATAGGTGATCCCGATCGGCACGCCAAGCCGCGCCATCGGCCTGATCTCGGCCCACACCGGCCACTCCCAATGGGTGAACGGGTAGGTCTGGCGGTAGGCGCGGCCGACGCGAATCCACAGCAGCATGGCGGCCAGCATCAGCCACATGCCGATGGTGGTGGAGATCGCGCAGCCGATCGCGCCCAGGCGCGGCGCGCCCAGGTTGCCGAATACGAGCACCCAGTTCATCGCGATGTTGAAGGCCAGGCCGCCGAGCGCGATCACCATCACCGGGATCGGCTGGTTGATGCTGGCGGTGTAGCCGTACAGCGCGCGGTACAGCGCGAACGCCGGCATGAAGAGGCTGGTGATCAGCACGAACATGGTGGCGCGTTCGTGCACGTCGGGCGTGAGCTGCAGGTAGTCGAACACCAGTGTGGAGAACACCGAGCACACGGTCGCCACCAGGCCGACGCCGAGCGCCTTCCACAGGCCCTGGCGCACCACGTGCGGGACGCGGTCGAAGCGCTGCGCTCCGAATTCGTGCGCGACCACGGTGTTCATCGACATCATCACGCCGATCACGGTGACGATGATGATCATCCACACCGAAGCGCCGAGCGACACGGCGGCCAGCTCGGTCGCGCTGACGTGGCCGGTCATGGCGACGTCCACCACGCCCATGCCGACGGTGGCGATCTGGCCGATCAGGATGGGCCAGGCGAGGCGCCACAGCTGGCGGATTTCGTGGACGAGGGAATAGCGGGGGTGATTCATGGGGTAGCGCCGCAGATTGGCAAAGCGGCAATTCTACAGGGGACTGTCCCGTCGGGACTGTCCCATGCCTTTGGTTTTGGGGGCGCGGCGACAGGCAGGGGACAGTCCCGGAGGGACAGTCCCCGCAGCTCAGCGGGGTTTGCGGCGCTCGTAGCCGCTGGCCATCAGCAGCCGGTCGGCGCGCGTGCGGCCAAACGGGCGGCCAAGCACTTCCATCGCCAGGCGCTCGCACACGCCGGCAATTGTCAGGAACCGCATCGCGGTGTGTAAGTCGAATGCGCGTTTCGTCTTAAGGGCCATGTCGACGCGTTCTGCGGTGGCAAGGTCCGTGCGGCGGTCACGCGAGTCCATAAGTCCTCCGGTGTTGCCCAGCGGCCGCACCGCCGCACTACGCGGGGGTGTCGGGGATGACTTGATTCTGCCGCAAAACTGATTTCGATGGCGCATGAACGCGGCAGCGCCTGCCATGGCTTTTCCGTGCGTTTACGATCGGTCAGCGTACCCAGGCCGGCGACTCGAACGCGTCGACCAGGAAGTCGATCATCTGGCGCAGCTTCAGCGGCAGCTGGCGGCGCGAGGTGTAGGTGGCGTAGATGCCCAGCTCCGGGCTGCGGTAGTCCGGAAGGATTTCGCGCAGCGCGCCGGACTTCAGGTCCTCGTGCACCAGGAACGCCGGCTGCAGGATGATGCCCTGGCCCTTCAGCGCGGCGGCGCGGCAGGTGTCGCCGTTGTTGGCGTGCAGGCGCGGGCGCGTGCGCACGGTCACCGGGCCGTCCGGGCCTTCGAAGCTCCACTCGTCGCGCGTGGCGTAGTAGGTGTAGGAGATGACGTCGTGCTGCGCCAGCTCGGACGGGTGCGTGGGCGTGCCGCGCCGCTCGAGGTAGGCGGGGGCCGCGCACAGCACCAGCTGCGCGGGCGCTAGGAGGCGCGCGATCAGGTTTGGATGCGGCGCGCGCGTGATGCGGATCGCCAGGTCGAAGCCGTCGTCCACAAGGTCCACCATGCGGTCGGACAGCTCGATGTCGAGCGTGACCCTGGGACGCGCCGCGAGGAATTCGCCCCAAAGCGGCGCCAGGTGCAGCACGCCGAAAGTGACCGGGGCGCTGATGCGCAGCCGTCCGCTCGGCTCCGCGCTGCGCGAACTGAGGTCGGATTCGGCTTCGCCCAGCGTGGCGAGCAGTTCGACGCAGCGGTGGTAGAAGGTCTGGCCGTCGTCGGTGAGCGACAGCTTGCGCGTGGTGCGGTGGAGCAGGCGCACGCCGAGGCGCTCTTCGAGGTCGGCCACCAGGCGCGAGACCGCGGCCTTGGACGTGTCCAGCATTTCGGCCGCGCGCACGAAGCTGCCGGCGTCGACGACGGCGGTGAAAGCCTGCATTTCGCGGAATCTGTCCATTATCTCGATATTCGGAACAATATGTTATTGGTTATGCTATTTATTCCTCATTATAAGACAGAGTAAAGTAACGTCATTCCAAACAAGGAGCGATACATGTCCACCATGCCTTCACTGTTCATTTCGCACGGGGCGCCGACGCTGGCGATCACCGACAGTCCGGCGCGCCGCTTCTTGCAGCAGCTCGGCGAGTCGCTGCCGCGGCCGAAAGCCATCCTGGTCGCATCCGCGCACTGGGAGACGGCGGGCGCGCCCGCGGTCAGCCTGGCGGCGGCCCCGGAGACGATCCACGACTTCGGCGGCTTCCCCCGCGAGCTGCACGAGATGCAGTACCCGGCCCCGGGTTCACCGGACACGGCGCAGGCCGCGGCGGCCCTGCTGGAGCAGGCCGGCTTCAGCGTCGGGCGCCATCCATCGCGCGGCCTCGATCATGGCGCCTGGGTTCCGCTCAGCCTGATGTATCCGCAGGCCGACATCCCGGTCGCGCAAGTGTCGATCATGCGCGGCGCCTCGCCGCAGAACCACGAGAAGATGGGACGCGCGCTCGCGGCGCTGCGCGATCAAGGCGTGCTGGTGATCGGTTCGGGCGCGCTGACGCACAACCTGTACGAGTTCCGCGGCCAGCCGATCGACACCGAAGCGCAGCCGTGGGTGCGTGAGTTCGCCGAATGGATGAAGGGCGCGCTGGAGCGGGGCGACCGCGACGCGCTGCGCAACTACCGCAGCCTGGCACCGCACGCCGCGAAGAACCATCCGACCGAGGAGCACCTGCTGCCGCTGTATGTGGCGATGGGCGCCGGCGGCGAGGGCGCAGCGGCGCGGCAGCTGCATACCAGCCTCGAGTACGGGATCCTCGCGATGGACGTCTACGCGTTCGAATAAAGGAGGGGACTGTCCCCAACGGGGACTGTCCCCTGATTTTTAATTGGCGGTACCTGAGCGCATGCTAAAGAGCTGGGGACAGTCCCCTGCGGGGACAGTCCCCGACACCAAATTCCCAGCTCAGCAGCAACGTGCGACAGCCCGCCGCAAGCTCCGACATACTCTCGGTACCACCGTAACCGGTGCCCAGGTGTTCGGCGCAGTCATACCACTCCGTCAAGCCGGGAAAACTCCAAGAAAGGAACTGCCATGTCAACCACTACCACCACTAACACCACCACCTACGCGTCCGCGGCAAGCCACGCTGACCTGGGTCGCCTGATCCTGCGCGTGACGCTGGGCGTGCTGATCCTCCTGCATGGCATCGCCAAGCTGCGCGGCGGGATCGGCTTCATCGAAGGCGTCGTCACCGCGCACGGCCTGCCCGCCGCATTCGCCTACCTCGTGTACGTCGGCGAGGTGCTGGCGCCAGTCCTCCTGATCATCGGCCTGTGGACGCGCGCTGCCGCGCTGGTCGTCCTCGGCAACATGCTGGTCGCGATCGCGCTGGTGCACATGGGCGACCTCGGACGCCTGAACGAAACCGGCGGCTGGGCGATCGAGCTGCAGGCCATGTACATCGCAGCGGCGGCCACGGTGGCGCTGCTCGGCGCGGGCCGCTACAGCGTGGGCGGCGCGGCCGGCAAGTGGAACTGACCGCACGTAGGAATTTGTTACAGATATCACAAGTGGGTATCTGGCCTTAGATCGTCAAAGTGGCACAATCAATTCACCCAACAAGAAAAGGATTTGATCATGTACGCACGCTCGCTCAAGGCTTTACTGGTCGCCGCGCTATGCCTCCCGGCTTCCGCGTTCGCCCAGGTCACGCTGTTCCAGCATGACGATTTCCGCGGCCGCGAAGTCACCATCGGCGACGCGGCGCCGGACCTGGTCCGCCTCGGCTTCAACGACACCGCATCGTCGATCGTGGTGCGCTCCGGCGCATGGGAAGTCTGCACCGACGCGGGCTTTCGCGGCGAATGCCGTGTGCTCGAACGCGGCGAATACCGCCGGCTGGACGGCCTGAACGACCGCATCTCCTCGGTGCGCCACGCGGGGGGCCGCGACGAACGCGGACGCGGCGGCCGCGGTCGCGCGTCGCTCGAAATGTTCTCCGGCCCGCGCCTGCGCGGCGAGCCGGAACGCCTGCGCCGCGACGTGCGCGACTTCGTCCAGATCGGCTACAACGACCGCGCGCACAGCGTGCGCATCGACCGTGGCGTCTGGCAGCTGTGCAGCGACGCGGACTTCCGCGGCACCTGCCGCACCTTCGAGCCCGGCATCCACGAGCTGGGACGCGGACTGGCCGGGCGCGTGTCGTCGGCGCGCGTGGTCGATGACCGCGATGGCCGTTACGACGGTCGCGATGGCTACCAGCCCCCGTACGCCGGTCCGCGCGGACCAGGCTCGGGCCGTGCGGCCGTCGAGCTGTTCGGCGCGCCGGGGTTTGCGGGTCCTGCGATCTCGCTGGATCGCGACGTCATGACGCTGGAAGAAATGGGCTTCAACGACCGCGCGGGTTCGATCGTCGTGAACGAAGGCGAGTGGGAGTTCTGCGAGCACGAGGGGCAGGGCGGGCAGTGCGCGGTGTTCGGTCCGGGGCGGTATGACCGGCTTGGCTCGCTGGACCGCGCGATCACCTCCATGCGCCGCCTGCGCTAGAACAGCAGGGGACTGTCCCCAACGGGGACTGTCCCCCGGTGTTTAATGGCAGTACCTGATCGCATGCAAAAGATCGGGGACGGTCCCATCCGGGGACAGTCCCCTTTTTTCATTTCAGCGGTTGCCGAATTCGCGCGCGGGTACGGTCTTCAGGTAGGCGTGCAGCGCGCGCATGTCGGTGTCAGTCATCCGCGCCAGCGAGTCGAACGGCATGACCGGGCTGATCGGCGTGCCGTCCGGGCGCTTGCGGGTCCTCATCATGGCCATGAAGGACTCGGGATCGGCGTAGCGGATCATCGCGCTGCCCTTGCCCGGCGTGAGGTTGGCCGCGGCCGGCCAGTTAGGCGGGGCGCCCGGGATGGTGCCGCCGCTCAGCGTGGCGCCGTGGCAGCCGATGCAGGCATTGGCAACGTACGCGCCGTGCTGCACCGAGACCCCGACCGGCACCGGTTCCGAGGGCGGCAGCGTGTGGTCGATCTTTTCCGCCGCATCCCGGATCGCGCCGAAGCCGTACAGCGCCGTGGCCGGCAGCGGGAACCGGATCTGCGTGGCCTGGCCGTCCACCGCCGGCAGGCTCCGCACATAGCTGATCAGCGAGCCGACATCCTCGTCGGTCAAGCGGTTGTAGTCCTCGCTCGGCATCACGAGCACCGGGCGCCCGTTCGGCTTGACGCCGTGGCGCAGCGTGCGCACCCAGTCCTCATCCTTGTAGGCGGCGGTGACGCTGTGCGCGCCGCCGGTCAGGTTGGGTGCGACCACCAGCATCTCGCCGTCCGCGATCACCACCTTGCCCGCACCGTTTTCGCCGTGGCATTCGGCGCAGCCGCGCGTGCTGAACAGGTAGCGGCCATGCTCGATGTGCGCGGCGTCGGTGAACACCGCGACCGGCTTGACCGGGATGTCCAGCGTGCGCGCCATCTTGCGTTCGCCAAGTACCTTGCCCGCCACCGCCGCGGCTGCCGCCACCAGGGCCACCGAGCCGACCACCATCGCCCCGCGTTTGATCCATTTGTCCATCGCAATCCCCTTGTGTAAAAGGTAACTGATTACAGATGGGAATCTATCACCGTCCTGCGCTCAGCGTACAAAAAAAGTGGAGTAGGATTGAAAAAACCAACAAGGGGATGACGCTCGTGGAATATAAGGACTATTACGCGACGCTTGGCGTCGAAAAGACCGCCTCGCCGGAGGAGATCAAGAAGGCTTATCGCAAGCTGGTCCGGAAATATCACCCCGACGTCAGCAAGGAACCCGACGCCGACAAGAAGACGAAGGAGCTGAACGAAGCCTACGACGTCCTCGGTGACCAGGAAAAGCGCAGCGCCTACGATGAGCTGGGCCGCGCGCCGCAGCGCGGCGAGGGTTTCCAGCCGCCGCCCGACTGGGGCTACGACTTCAGCGGTTCCGACGGCGAGGACTTCTTCTCCGACCTGTTCGCCAATATCGGGCGGGGTGCACGGGGCGGCCGGGGCGGCCGCGGCCAACCGATGCCCGGCGAGGACATCCACGCCGCCATCAGCATCGACCTGAAAGAAGCCTATACCGGCGGCTCCCACACCATCAGCCTGCGCGTGCCTCGCCACGAAGGGGGGCGCGTGACGATGGAGGACCGCAAGCTCACGGTCAGTATCCCGGCCGGGGTCACGCCCGGGCAGCAGCTGCGCCTGGCCGGACAGGGACATCCCGGCAGCGGCGGCCCCGGTGACCTGTACCTGGAGATCCGCTTCAAAGAGGACAAGCGCTACCGCATCGAGGGCCGCGACGTGTACGAGAGCGTCCCGATCACGCCCTGGGAAGCGGCGCTGGGCGGCGAGATCGAGGCTGACACGCCCGGCGGCCCGGTCAGCGTCACCGTCCCGGCCGGTTCGCAGAACGGCCGCAAGCTGCGCCTCAAGGGACGCGGCATTCCTGGCCAGCCCGCCGGCAACCTGTATCTCGTGCTCGAGGTGGTGCTGCCGCCGGCCAGCATGCCCGGCGCGCGCGAAGTTTACGAAAACATGGCGCGCCAGCTGGCATCGTTCAACCCGCGCAAGTGAAAGAGGGACCCGACATGGAACAAGGCATGGCAGTCACCGGCGTTCCGCTCGAGGCGGCGGCGCTGGGCCTGGACGAATTCGCGCGCGCCTGCGCGGTGGAACCGGAATGGGTGGTGCGGCACGTGCAGGCCGGCGTGCTGGGCGACCTGGTCGAAGTGCAGGTGACGCAGTGGCGCTTCGGCAGCGCCGAGCTGCGCCGCGCGCGCAGCCTGCTCGAGATCGAGCGCACTTTCGAGGCCGGCGAGGAGCTGGCCGGCCTGGTCGACGACCTGATCCTGGAGGTGCGCCGCCTGCGCGCCCGCATCCGCGCACTTGGGCTGGAGTAAGGAACGGGCGCGGCTGGACGATGCTCCCTACAATCGAGTTCAACACACAGGGAGGCACGAATGGATGCGAACACCCCGAGCCAGAGGCTGGCTGGAAAACGCGTCGCGGTCCTGATGACCGACGGCGTGGAGCAGGTCGAATACGTCAAGCCGCGCGAGTTCCTGGAGCAGCACGGCGCGATCGTCACGCTGATCTCGCCCAAGAACGCAGGCGAGCACGTCCAGGCCGTGCGGCAATCGGAGCCGGGCGACAGCTTCAGGGTGGATCTGGATATCAGGGAGGCCAAAGAGGAAGACTACGACGCGCTGCTGCTGCCGGGCGGCGCGGCCAATCCGGAGCGGCTGCGCCGGTCGCCCGAGGCGCTCCGCTTCATCAAGGCGTTCGCGGACGAGCTGAAGATGATCGCCGCGATCTGCCACGGCCCCGCGCTACTGATCGACGCCGGGGTGGCGCGCGCCAAGCACCTGACCAGCTGGCCGTCGCTCCATCGTGCCCTGGAAGAGGCGGGCGCGGAGTGGAGCGACGAGGAGGTCGTGATCGACGGGCGGCTGATCACCAGCCGCAACCCGGGCGACATCCCCGCGTTCAACGACGCCATCCTGAAATCTCTGGAAATCGACCCCGAAGTGGCCGATACGGGGCCGTCGTCCTAGGACGAGTCCCTGGCTGGACGGTAGCGCATGGTGCCCGTGGCGGGATCGCCGGCTGGCGCCTTCGGTGCCGGGATGCCGCCTTCGCCCGCAATGCGTGGGCGCTTGCGGCGCGCGTCGTCCGGAGACGGCCCCACCACCAGCTCGTTGCGCGTCTGGCCTGCCGGGCGACCCAGGACGTCGCGTGCAAGCGAGTCCGGAATGCCGGCCAGTTCGACAAAGCGCTGCGCAGTATGTTCATCGAACGCGCGCCGGGTCTTCAGCGCCATGTCGATTTTCTCCGCAGTTGCCCTGTCCTTGCGACGGTCACCTACCTGCATACGCCGTTCCTCTCATGGAAGTCGGACATTCAGTCTACGCCGACATTCCGTCTTTAGTGTCGAATGATTCTGCAATGTCGTATTTATTGCGACATAAAAAATAGAACGATTGACGGGGACAGCGGATGAAAGTAATCTTTTTGGTTAAGTTCTCTTTCTTTTTGGCACGTGCCGGCAGCTGCCCCCTAGTACCCACTGTATCCCGTCCCCGGCGCTTTCGCATGAGCGATTCAGCTCGTTCAATGTGTGACATTCCACCCGGCATCGCGAGTAGCGCCCGGTACAAATGTCCCGCGCGCATCATTCACCGATCTGGCGTGCCCGACCCATTTCGGGAGTTGTCAGAAGTTTCTCCTAGACATCGCTTTTGTGTGGCAAAATTGCAATGAATTGAGCCCAGCACACGGTGTCCGCTCTTCCTTCATTTACTCCTGCAAGGCGTCAAGCATGCGCGTTTCCATCCGCCCCCGTTCCGTCCGCCACCTCTGCCTCCTGGTGTTCTCGCTATCCGCGATCGGCGCCTGCACGGTTGCGCCGCTGACCTTGAAAGTCGACGAGAAGGCGACCGCGCCGGTGATCGACGGGTTCGGCGCCAGCACGCTGGTCCCTTCGGTCGCGAACGAAGCGGCGCGCCGCCTGTTTGCGCAAGGCATGGCGCAGGTGTATGCGTTTAACGAAGTCGAAGCGATCCGTTCGTTCAAGGCCGCGCTGGCGCAGGACCCGAACTGCGCGATGTGCGCATGGGGCGTGGCTCTGAAAATGGGCCCGCACATCAATAACCCGACCCGCGGCGACCTGCGCGTGGCGATGAGCTATCTCGACTACGCGGTGCGCCACAAGCAGGGCGCGTCCGAACGCGACCAGGCGCTGATCGACTCGCTGGCGGTCCGTTATGGCCACGTCGCAGCGCGCGCGCTCCCGCCGGTTCCCGGAGCGGACATCTGCCGCGCCCCGGGTGGCGCCAAGGCCGACCCGCTCGACATCGCTTACGCCGACCATATGCGCGCGCTGGCCGCACGCTTCCCGGACGATCCCGATGTGCTGTCCCAATATGCCGAAGCTGCGATGGTCGCCACCAGCCGCATGGATTGGTGGGACCGTGAGACTGGCAAGCCGGCGCCGCGCATCGGCGAACTGGCGACTATGCTGGAGGCAAGCCTCAAGCAGCATCCCGAGCACGTGGGCCTGAACCACTACATGATCCATGCGGTCGACGCGGTCCAGGTTGCACCGCGCGCTGTCGCCTCGGCGGACCGTCTCGGCAAGCTGGCGCCGAAGTCGCCGCACTTGCTGCACATGCCTTCGCACACCTACGCGCTGGTTGGCCGCTACGCCGACGCGACCCGCGTCAACCAGCTGGCGGTGGCGGCCGACGAAGCGCTCGCCGAGGACATGAAGAAGCAGAACTTCAGCGTGACCAAGGACTGGCGCGGACACAACACGCACTTCCAATGGTACGGAGCGCTGATGGAAGGTCGGGCCGAACTCGCGCTCACGACCGCGCGCACCGCGGCGGGCCGGGCCAAGGGCGACCACGAGTTTGCGGAATACACGCGCAGCCTGCCGCTACTGACGCTGCTGCACCTGCAGCGCTGGGATGCGCTGCTGAAGGAGCCTGCGGCGACCGGCAACAAGGGCATCGCAGCGCTGCTGGCCGACATGTCGCGCGGGATCGCGATGGCGCGCAGCGGACAGGTCGCCGAGGCACGCGCCGCGCTCGCACGCATCGAGACGACCGCGAAGAAGCTCACCGCCAAGCACAGTGGCACCGACGGCGGATCGAAAATCATCCGCAGCCTGGCCAACAGCGCGCCGGCCCAGCTGGGCGCCGAGATCGCATGGGCGGAACAGCGCATTGACGACGCGCTGGCGCTGCAGGCCAAGGCTGTCGCCGTTGGCGCCGACGCCGACATGACCGAGCCACCGATGCTTGCCGGCGGCCCGCGCCTGCGCCTTGGCCGGATGCAGCTGCAGGCCAAGCGGTTTACGGCGGCGGAACAGACCTTCCGCGCTGACCTTGCGCTGCGTCCCGCGAATGGCTGGGCGCTGCAGGGACTGGAAAAGGCGCTCGCGGAGCAGGGCAAGCAGGCGGGGGCGGTCCGCGCCAAGGCGGACCTTGCGGCCAGCTGGCCGCTCGCCGAAAGCGAAGTGCGCGCCAACTAGGGCAACGGGAAACGAGAAAAGCCGCTGACGAATCAGCGGCTTTTTTTGTCAGTTGGCTCAATCACGTCGCTGCGCAGGTGCCTGGGTCCGATCGCGCAAATCCCTGCACTTTCAATCGGTGAAGGTCCCTGCTGAGAGCCATTACGGGCCCGGGGGCGACACGATGAAGTCCGTAATGTCCACAGTCCCTACGACGCCGACCAGGGTGGCGAACAAAACCTTCTGTCCCGCGCCAATGCCGTCAGCGTCGTAATAGAGGTTTTTCGTCACCGTGTCATAAAGCAGATGCTGGTTCGGGTTGCCCGCATCGCCACCTGCGTTGGCCACAAAATTCGTCGAGGTGACTCCACCGGATAGCGTCGTGAAGATCGCGGCGCTCAGGCGGATCAGGTCTTTGTTGCTGCCGGTGCCAGCGTCGAAATCCGTGATCGTGTCCACATTGGTGAGCGCATTCAGGGCAGTATCAAACACGAACGTATCGCCACTACCGCCACCATTCAGCACGTCGTTACCCACATCCCCGTGGATTACGTCACTGCCGTTCTGGCCGAATACCGTGTCATCACCGCCGCCCGCAAAGATGATGTCGGTTCCGTTCAACCCGTAGATCACGTCATCGCCCGTGGCCACCGTGGGGTCCACACCGTCGCTACCGTTGGAGCCGGTGACGATGCTGAAATTCTCGAGGTAGGTCGCCGGCCCATCCGCTACGGTGACTGCCATCTCATAAACAGTATTTTCATTCATGCCATTCGCGGTTAGCACGCCTGCCGTCGACAGCGTAAGGTCCGGCGTTGCGTCGGTGATTGCCCCGTCGACCCGGTGGGTTTCGCTGAGCGTCATGGAATACGTATTGGCCGCGCTGCCGCCGACCGACACGAAGTTGGCGAAGCTTCCGGTTGGGGGCTGGTTCCCTGCAGGGAGCGTGTTCACGACCAGCTTAAGGTCGGTAATCGGCGGCGAGTCCGCTGCGCCGGTGATCGTCACCACTACGTTTTGCGTGGTCGTCGAACCCTCCCCATCGTCGATCGTTACCACGTAGGTTTCGGTGACTATCTGCCCGGCAGCCAGGTATTGCGCCGCCGCGTTATTCAGGTTGTAGGTCCAGCCCACGGATCCGTTTGCCGCGCCAGCCGCCTCGCTGACCGAGCCGAGCGTCAGCACGCCGAGAGATGTCGAGTTGGTCGGCGACGCTGCTACCGAGGCCGTATGACCGTCCGCCAGGTCAGGATCGGTGAAAGCGATCGTGCCCGTAGCCGCAAGGGTTCCGTCCTCGTTCACTGCGCCCGATTGGGCCCCGGACGTTACCGCGACGACGTCGTTAGCACCGTTAATGGTGATGCTCACCACTTGGGATGTGGTGGAGCCATGGCCGTCGTCGAGCGTCACGGTGAACGTCTCCACGATCTCCTCATCGGACGCGAGGGATTGCGCGGCGGTGTTATTCAGCGTGTAAGTCCATGCGACCGAACCGGCTGCCGTGGTGGCCGATTCGCTTACCGGTGCCAGTGCGAACACGCCAAGCGTGGTGGCGTTCGAAGAGCTGATCGAAGTCGTGTGCGCATCGGTCAAGTCGGCGTCGGTGAACAGGATGGTGCCGCTTGCAGACGGCACGGAATCTTCGGTGACCGCGCCGGTTTGTGCGGAAGAGGTGATGCCCACAGCATCGTTGGTTCCAGTGATCGTAACGGTGACTTCCTGCGTGGTGGTCGATCCATAGCCGTCGTCAAGTTCGACGGTGAATACTTCCTCTTCGGTCTCGCCCGCAGCCAGGTATTGTGCGGCACCGTTGTCGAGGGTATAGGTCCAGCCGACCGAGCCACCGGTGGTGGTCGCCGATTCACTGACCGCGCCTAGAACGAACGCGCCCAGCGTGGTGGCGTTCGATGACGAGACGTTCGTTTCATGTTCGTCGGTCAAGTCGGCATCTGTGAACTGGATCGTGCCGGTGGCCGAGCCAGGGGCGGTGTCTTCGGTGACGCTGCCAGTCTGGGCACCGGAGGTCACGATCACGTCATCGTTGGTGCCCGTGATCGTAACGGTGACATTTTGCGTGGTGGTCGATCCATTGCCGTCGTCGAGTTCGACGGTGAAGACTTCCTCTTCGGTCTCGCCAGCTGCCAGGTACTGCGCCGCACCGTTGTCGAGGGTGTAGGTCCAGCCCACCGAGCCACCGGTGGTGGTCGCCGATTCGCTGACAGTGCCAAGAACGAATGCGCCCAGGGTGGTGGCGTTCGACGACGTAACGTTGGTTTCATGTTCGTCGGTCAGGTCCGCATCGGTGAACTGAATCGTGCCGGTGGTCGAGCCCGGGGCAGTGTCTTCGGTGACGGCACCTGCCTGCGCACCGGAGGTGACGATCACATCGTCATTGGTACCCGTGATCGTGACGGTCACATCCTGCGTGGTGGTCGATCCGTTGCCATCATCGAGTTCGACGGTGAAGA
>DASTVB010000106.1:0-43030 GCA_035759315.1 Telluria sp.
CGTCGCTGGCGGGACGGCAGGCGCCTGGCGCCGGCTTCGATCCCCTGTTCGCGGGCGGCGCGCTGTGCGGCGCGGCCCCGGCAGGCCGGCCGCCGCTGCTGGGCACGCTCCTGCTCGCCCAGGCCGAAACCAGGCCGTTCACGCCCGGCCAGCAGCTGGGCAAGCCCGCCCCCGCCAGCCCGCCGCCACTGTACAAGGACCTGGGCAAGCTGCACGTGCCGATCACTACCACCAACCCCAAGGCGCAGGCCTACTTCAACCAGGGCATGCGCCTGACCTACGCCTTCAACCATGCCGAAGCGGCGCGCGCCTTCCGCGCCGGCCAGCAGCTCGACCCCACCTGCGCCATGTGCTACTGGGGCGAAGCGCTGGTGCTCGGCCCCAACATCAACGCGCCGATGTTCCCGGACGCGGTCGCGCCCGCAGCGGCGGCGGCCGCGCGTGCAGTGGCGCTGGCCGCCAACGCCACGCCCTACGAACAGGCCCTGATCCGCGCGGTGGCGCGCCGCTACCAGGCTGAGCCTCCCTCCGACCGCGCCCCGCTGGACCGCGCCTACGCCGATGCGATGGCCGATGCGGCGCGCGCCTTTCCCAACAACGACACCATCCAGGTCCTGTTTGCGGAATCGCTGATGGACCTGTCGCCATGGGACTACTGGGAAGCCGGCGGCGCGAGGCCGAAGAACCGCACCGCCGAAATGGTCGACGCGCTCGAGCGTGTCCTGGAGCGCAATCCCACCCATCCAGGCGCCGCGCACTACTACATCCACGCGATGGAAGCGTCGACCCACCCCGAGAAAGCCCTGCCGCCGGCGCGGGTGCTGGCCAAGCAGATTCCGGGCGCCGGCCACATCGTGCACATGCCCTCGCATATCTACTACCGCATCGGCCTGTACAAGGACGCGCTGCAGTCGAACCTGGACGCCATCGCCGCGGACGAAAAATACTTCCGCCAGTCCGCCAGCGACCCGGTCTACAAGGGCGCCTACTACCCGCACAACATCCATTTCGTGATGGTGTCGGCGCTGATGGGAGGCGACGGCAAGACCGCACTGGAGGCCGCCGCAAAACTCGACAAATCCCTGCCGCCCGAACTGGTCGCCGAGTTCCCCGGACTGCAGCCGGTCAAGGCGGCCCCGTATTTCTCGCACGTCCAGTTCAGCAGCCCCGATGTGCTGGTCGCGCTGCCCGACCCCGGCTCGGAACTGGTGCTGGTCAAGGCGATGTGGCACTACGCGCGGGCCGTTGGCTTTGCCCGCAAGGGCGCTTTGGCCGAGGCGCGGCGCGAGCTGGCGGCGCTCGACACCATCGAGCGCACCGCCGACTTCAAGCCGATCGCGGCCTGGGGGATTCCGGCGCAGGAGATTGCGCAGACGGCGCGCGCCGTGGTGCGCGGACGGATCGCGGACGCGCAGGGCGACCTGCCCGCCGCAATCGCGGCCTACCGCGAAGCGGTCACGGTGCAGGACGCGCTGCCCTACACCGAACCGCCGCACTGGTACTACCCGGTGCGCCAGTCGCTCGGCGCGGCGCTGCTGCGCGGTGGCCAGCTGGACGCGGCGGAGCAGGTGTTCCGCGATTCGCTGGCGCGCACCCCGAGCAACGGCTGGGCACTGCGCGGCCTGATCGAGGTCTACCGCAAGCGCGGCGACGAAGCGGCCCTGGCCGCCGCCCAGAAGCGCTTCGACACGACATGGCTGGGAAAGCGTGGCGGCCCCGCCCTCTCCCTCCTTTGAAGCCGCTCGATCTGGCTCTGTCACCGCCGTCATCCCAGCGAAGGCTGGGATCCATACTGAGCATCCGGCTTAGTGACCCGTCGCATGAACGCAAACGCGTATCGCTCCCAGCCGAATGCGACCGACCCTGGTCCCTGGATGACGGAGTGACAGAGGGTCCGATTTCCGCCCCAGCTTCAACCGCTGGTAACCGCCGCCGTCCCGCTCTCCACCGGCATACCCGCATCCAGCCACCCGCTAATCCCCGCCGCCATCACCCTGACGTTGTCATACCCCATCGCCTTGGCCCGCCGCGCCGCCTGCGGCGCCTTCCTGCACAGCGGATTGGAGCAGTAGAACACCAGCGGCGCGGCGTGGTCCGCCGGCAACCGATCAGCGGTATAGGTGTGCGGATCGAGATTGACCGCCCCGGGCACGCGCGCGGCTTCCCACCGCTGCGGGCTGTTCACATCAACCACGGTTACCGCCTGCCCGCGCACCTGCCGCAGCAGTTCGGCCGGCGACACCGTCTTCAGTCCCATCAATAGAGCAAACATGGCAGCTCCTTAACGTGGCGCGCGCCGCGAAGCCGCCACACCGAGGCGAACCAGCACCACCGCCAACGCGGCGCCAAGAAGCGCCATCGCGATGGCGTTTGCCGAGTCCAGCGGCGCGAACATCCAGGCCAGCGCGTAGCCGATCCCTCCCAGCACCAGGACGATCCCGGTGAAGCGCCGCAGCGCCTGCTCCGCCGCCGGATCACATTGCAATGCCGCCAGCGGCGTCAACGATTTCGGTACCATGTTCGCGTACAGGATCACGATGCCCGCCGTCATGACTCCCACGATGCGGCGCGCGAGCTCCGGATCGATGTAGTCGGCCGGCGTGTGTTTCAACGCCGCGGCAATTCCGATGAACAGTACGGCAAGCAGCGCGGCACGGGCCAGGCTGGCGACTTTGGGGGATATTGTCATGGCGTCTTTTCTCCGTCGTTGGAGTGTGGGGAAACTGGATCGGTACGGGAAACCTGCAGGCCGAAGGTCTGCGCGAAGCCGAGCAGCGCCTCCTCCAGCACCGACATCCTGAGCCGGTAGGTCACCGAGCGCCCATGCTTTTCGGCTTCGATCAGTCCGGCCGCCACCAGCACCGCGAAGTGCGCGGACATGGTCGGCTTGGACACGTCGAAGCACTCGGCCAGTTCGCCCGCGCCGATGGGGCCGGACTGCAACAGCTGGAGTACCTTGCGGCGGGTGGGGTCGGATAATGCCTTGAAGACTGTGCTCATGTCTCGATTATTAGCTAATCATCTAACAATCGTCAAGCGATTTGAATTGCCCCTGGTCCCGCCCCCCTTGGACCCCGCACAACAGCGGCGCCGGATTCATTCGTACACGACGCGTTTGCGCGCATAATCCACATGCGAACCAAACAATCTCAACTGCCGGAGCACGCTCCCATGCGCAGCCAGATCACCGAAGAGATCACCTTCCGCAAGCTCGAGATCCTGCTCGCCTACATGGAAGGTGGCAACCTCAACAGTGCGGCGCAAATGCTCGACATCAGCGCGGTGAGCGTGCACCGCGCCCTGCACTCGCTCGAAAAAGGCATGTCCTGCCAGCTGTTCGGCCACCGCGGCCGCAACCTGATCCCGAACGACGCCGCCCATGTGCTCAGCGACGCGACCCGCGAAGCGATCCGCATCATGGCCGACGGCATCGATGCCACGCGCCGCGCCGCCGGCTACTCCGCCGACCGCCTCAAGATCGGTTCGCTGTACTCGCTGACCACCAGCACCACGCCGGAAGTCATCATCGGCATCAAGCTGCGGCGTCCCGAGCTGCAGACCGAACTGCTGCTCGGTTCGAACGCCGACCTGCTGCAAAAGCTCAAGCAGAACGTGATCGATGCCGCGCTGATGGCCCTGCCCGACGACGACCCCGATATCGAATCGATCCAGCTGTTCGAGGACGAGATCTGCTTCGCCGCGCCGGCCGGCTCCCCGTATGCACAACGCAGCGAAATCGACCTGCGCGAGTGCGCCAACGAAAAATTCGTCAGCCTGATCGAAGGTTTCGCCAGCTACCGCGGCTTCCATGACGCGTTCCGGGTCGCGGAGTTCGCCCCGGTCACGGTGATGAAGGTGGCCGACATCTTTTCGCTGATGAACATGGTGAGCGCAGGGATCGGCTATACGCTGCTGCCGCTGCGGGTGCGCGACGTGTTCGGCGACAAGCTCCAGCTCATCCCCTTGCAGCCGCGCTACCGCATGCGCCAGACCATCTGCCTGAGTTTCCTGAGCGTGCGCGAGCGCGATCCCAACCTGCTCGCGCTGGCTGCGGTATGCCGGATGCTCAAGCACGGGATGCACTGAGACGGCCCCTTCAACGTTTACCCCCAGAGTAAATGTCTCGTTCGCCGCGTAATTGATCGACTCCGCGTTCGGGGCTAACTTGGCCCTGACACCGCCATGCCTTTCGATCCAGCCGAACGGGAGGGATCACTGCGCATGTCGTCCCGCAAGCGAAAGCGACCAGGGAGAACAGCCATGTCCTCACATATGATTTCGATCTATGCACTGATCCTGATGTTCGTCGTCGCCACCATCCTGCCGATCAATATGGGCGTGATCGCCTTCGTCGGCGCTTTCCTGGTCGGTACGCTGATCGCCGGCATGCAGACCAAGGCGATCATGGCCGGCTTTCCCGCCGAGCTGTTCCTGACCCTGGTCGGCATCACCTTCCTGTTCGCGCAGGCCCAGAACAACGGCACCATCGACTGGCTGGTGCGGCTCGCGGTGCGAGCGGTGCGCGGCCGCATCGCGGCCATTCCCTGGGTGATGTTCTTCATCGCGGCCCTGCTCACCTCGGTCGGCGCGGTCAGCCCTGCCGCGGTCGCGATCATCGCGCCGATCGCGCTGGGCTTCGCAGCCAAGTACGGCATCAGCCCGCTCATGATGGGCCTGATGGTGATCCACGGCGCGCAGGGCGGCGGCTTTTCGCCGATCAGCATCTACGGCGGCATCACCAACAAGATCGTCGCCAAGGCCGGCCTGCCAATCTCCGAACTCACCACCGCCTTCGCCAGCCTCGGCGTGAACATCGCGGTGTCGGTGATCCTGTTCTTCGCGCTGGGTGGCATGGCCCTCATGCGGCGCTCCCTGCCGGTGGGCGGCGGCGCCGGCATCGGGATGACGCCGTTCGGCACAGGCGAGGTGGCGGTGGCCGCCCAGGGTCCGCAGATCTATGCAGATGCCGAATCGGAGGCCCTGTCGGAAGAAAAACTGGCGCGCGACCGTTCGCCCGATTCGGTGATGGCGATGAACGCGGCGGGCACGACCGGTTTGCCCGGGACGGCCGGCGGCGCGGGCACAGCCATCGGTGCAGGAGTCGCCCACGAAGGCGCAACCTTCCACCAGCTTGCCACCGTCACCGGCCTGATCCTGCTTGCCGTGCTGACGCTCGGCTACAAGCTCGACATTGGCTTCGTGGCCATCACCATCGGCCTGGTACTGTCGATCATGCAGCCGAACGTGCAGAAGCGAGCCATCGGACAGGTGTCGTGGCCGGAGATCATGCTGATCGTCGGCGTCAGCACCTACGTCGGCGTGATGGAGAAAATGGGCACGATCAGCTTCGTCGGCACCAGCGTGGCGGGCCTCACCTCGCCGCTGATGGCTGCGCTGCTGCTGTGCTTCGTGGGTGCGGTGGTGTCCGCGTTCGCGTCGTCCACCGCGGTGCTGGGATCGCTGATTCCGCTGGCGGTGCCGTTCCTGCAGCTCGGCACCGGGGTCGACCCGATCGGCTTCATCGCCGCGATGGCGGTCGCTTCCACCATCGTCGACGTCAGCCCGTTCTCCACCAACGGCGCGCTGGTGCTCGCCAACGCGCAGGGTATCGACCGCGACGTCTTCCTGCGGCAGCTGATGGTATACGGCGCCATCGTCACGGTGGTGGCCCCGGTCATCGTCTGGCTGGTGTTCGTGGTGCTGTGATGCGCACCGGGTCCCCGAACCGGCGCGGGTGCACTCCATGAGCGCGCCCGGGCGCGGCTGGGACACCCGCCAGGCCAACCGCGCGGCGCGGCTCGAACGCGCGCGCGCCGGGCTGGGGTCTTCGCTGGCGGGAAAAATCCTCGACTTCGACCGGGTGTCCGACCTGCTGCACGAGGTGATCGAGCCGGGCGACCGCGTCTGCCTGGAAGGGAACAACCAGAAGCAGGCCGACTTCCTCGCCAGGGCGCTGACCCGGCTCGATCCGGAACGCGTGCACGACCTGCACATGGTGCAATCGGTGCTGTCGCTGCCTGAACACCTGGACGTGTTCGAGAAGGGCATCGCTACACGGCTCGATTTCTCGTTCTCGGGCCCGCAGGCCGGTCGGCTGGCCAAGCTGGCGATGTCGGGCAAGCTGAACATCGGCGCGATCCACACCTACCTCGAACTGTTCGGCCGCTACTTCGTCGACCTCACGCCGCGGGTGGCGCTGGTGGCGGCGGAAGCGGCCGACCGGGAAGGCAACCTGTACACCGGCCCCAACACCGAAGACACGCCCGCCATCGTCGAGGCCACCGCCTTCAGGAGCGGCATCGTGATCGCGCAGGTCAACCGCGTGGTCGATACGCTGCCGCGCGTGGACATCCCGGCCGGCTGGGTCGAATTCGTGGTGCCCTCGCCCACGCCCTATTACATCGAGCCACTGTTCACGCGTGACCCGGCGCAGATTTCCGAGATCCAGATCCTGATGGCGATGATGGCGATCAAGGGCATCTATGCCGAGTACGAAGTCAACCGCCTCAACCACGGCATCGGCTTCGACACCGCAGCGATCGAACTGCTGCTGCCGACCTACGCGGCCAGCCTGGGGCTGAAAGGCAAGATCGTGCGCCACTGGGCGCTCAATCCGCACCCTGCGCTGATTCCCGCGATCGAGGCCGGCTTCGTCGAGTCGGTGCACTCGTTCGGCTCCGAACTGGGCATGGAGAACTACATCCGCGCCCGGCCCGACGTGTTCTTCGTCGGCCCGGACGGCTCGATGCGCAGCAACCGCGCGTTCTGCCAGGCGGCCGGCCACTACGCCTGCGACATGTTCATCGGCTCCACGCTGCAGATCGACCTGCAGGGCAATTCGTCCACCGCCACACTGGGGCGCATCTCCGGTTTCGGCGGCGCGCCCAACATGGGTTCGGACGCGCGCGGCCGGCGTCACTCCAGCCCTGCGTGGCTGAAGGCCGGGCGCCAGGCGCGCGAAGGCAGGCCGCTGATCCCGCGCGGCCAGAAGCTGGTGGTGCAGATGGTCGAGACCTTCCGCGAGCACATGGAACCGGCCTTCGTCGAAAAGCTGGACGCCTGGCAGCTGGCAGAGCAGGCCAGCATGCCGATCCCGCCGGTGATGATCTACGGCGATGACGTCAGCCACATCCTGACCGAGGAAGGCATCGCCAACCTGCTGCTATGCCGCACCGACCAGGAGCGCGAACAGGCGATCCGCGGCGTGGCCGGGTACACGCCGGTGGGCATGGCACGCGACCGGCGCATGGTGGAAAACCTGCGCGACCGCGCCATCATTCAGCGGCCCGAGGACCTCGGCATCGACAAGCGCCTGGCCACGCGCGACCTGCTGGCCGAGAAGACCATGAAGGGCCTGGTGCGTGCCTCGGGCGGCCTGTACGAGCCGCCCAAGCGCTTCAGGAACTGGTGAGGGAAACCGACCATGGAGACATTGCATTTTCGTTTCGAGAACGGCCAGCGTCCGCTCGCGGCGACGCCGCAGCTGGTCGGGGTGGTCAGCTCGGGCAACCTGGAAGTGCTGATCGAGCCGGCGTCCAACGGCGGCGCCTGCGAGATCGAAATCCGGACCGCCGCCAACGGCTTCGGCGCCACCTGGGAAGCGGTGGTATCGGACTTCCAGTCGCGCTGGCACCTGGCCGACACCCGCATCTGCATCAACGACATGGGCGCCACGCCGGCGGTGGTCAGCCTGCGGCTGGACCAGGCCGCCGAAACCGTGACCGGGGGCCCGCCGTGAGCAGCTACCTTGAACTGAGCGCGCGCCAGCGCATCCCGCTGATGTTCGACGCCGGCAGCTTCGAGGAATTCCTGCCGCCGGCGCTGCGCGTGATCAGCCCGCACCTGGCGCAGCTCGACGCGCCGGTGTCGTTTGACGACGGCGTGGTGGTCGGGCGCGGGACGATGGACGGCAAGCTCGTGTTCGGCGCCGCGCAGGAAGGCGGCTTCATGGGCGGCGCAGTAGGCGAGGTCCATGGCGCCAAGCTGGTCGGCATGCTGCAGCGGGCGATCGACGAACAGGCCGATGCTGTGCTGCTGATGCTCGAGTCGGGCGGAGTGCGCCTGCACGAGGCCAACGCAGGCCTGATCGCCGTCTCGGAAGTCATGCGCGCGATCCTGGACGTGCGCGCCTCCGGGATTCCGGTGGTGGTGCTGATCGGCGGCTCGAACGGCTGCTTCGGCGGCATGGGCATCACCGCGCGCTGCGCCAACACCATTGTCATGTCGGAAGAAGGCCGGCTCGCGATGTCGGGGCCGGAAGTCATCGAGACCGCGCACGGCGTCGAGGAATTCGACTCGCGCGACCGCGCGCTGGTATGGCGCACCACCGGCGGCAAGCACCGCTACCTGATGGGCGATTGCCAGGTGCTGGTGTCCGACGACATCAATGCCTTCCGCAAGGCGGCGCTGGCGGCGATCGGCCAGGCCCGCGCCACCCACGCCGGGCTGACCCTGCAGGACCTCGAAGCCGAACAGGCGATGCTGGCGCGCCGGCTGGAAGCGTTCGGCGGCGAGTCCGAGCCGATGCACGTATGGAAGGCGATGGGGATACCCGACCCGGCCGTCCTGCCCATGCTCGACGCCGACGACTTCGTCCAGGCCGCGGCCGCACACCGTGCCGGAGGCGCATGATGGACTGGCAGACACTGGCCGCCGAACTGTTCCCGGAAGGGCACGACATCGCCGAGAGCGAGCACTTCCTGTCCGGGACCGGCCAGGTCGCGGGCAAGACCGTGGCGGTGATCGGCACCACCGGCCACGCGCCGATCGGCATCGAGATTGCCCTCGCACAGGCGCAGGCGATCCTGCGCACCGTGCGCGAGCATCCGCAGCGCCCGATCCTGATCCTGGTCGATACGCAGGGCCAGCGCCTGCGCCACCGCGACGAGATGTTGGGCATCAACAGCTACATGGCGCACCTCGGCAAGTGCGTCGACCTGGCGCGCCGCGAAGGGCACAAGGTGATCGGGCTGGTGTACGATCAGGCCCTGTCGGGCGGCTTCATCACCAGCGGCCTGATCGCCGATGCCTGCTTCGCGCTGCCGCAGGCGACCATCCGCGTGATGGGACTGCCGGCCATGGCGCGCATCACCAAAGTGCCGGAAGAGCGGCTGACCGAGCTGGCGGTCGACAACCCGGTGTTCGCGCCGGGCGCCGAGAACTACCTGCGCATGGGCGGCTTGCAGGCGATCTGGGACGGCGACCTGGCGAATCGCCTGGCGCGCGCGATCGAAGAATGCGACGCCGTTGACCGGCGCATGGAACTGGGACTGCAGCGGGGCGGACGCCACATGGCGAAACCGGTGGCGGACGCGGTCAGGTCGGGCGGCGATGTTCGCCCGGCATGACCTGGTCTGGCTGAGCGCACGCGGCTGGCGCCGTGCGCGCGCGGCCGCGCCCGCACATCTGCGCGACGCGGTGGACGGGTGGATGCGGCAGGACTGGCCCGCGATCGTGCGGCGCGCCGACGCCGGCGTGCCCGAAGACCGGCTTGCGGTGGGCATCGCGCTGCCGCCCGCATCCGACGGCGCCAAGGGACGGATCGCATGCAGCGTGGCGATCGAGGACGTGGAGTCGCATGTGCCGCCGCTGCGGCTGGCGCAGGTGCTGGCCATGGCGCCGCATCCGTGGCGGCGCACGCTGGGGGCGCTCGAGCGGCAGGCGGCAATGCAGGGACTGGTCGTGCGGGTGTTTGGGTCGGTGGCCATGCAAACGCTGACCGCGCGGCCTTACCTCACCGCCGCTTCCGACATCGACCTGCTGCTGCATCCCGCCTCGCCCGCGCAACTGCGGCGCGCGCTGGACCTGCTGGCTTCGTATGCGGGGATGCTTCCGCTCGACGGCGAAGTGGTATTCCCTAGTGGGCGCGCGGTCGCATGGAAGGAACTGGCCATGGCAAGGGACGACCCGTCGCGCACACGCGTGCTCGCCAAGGACATCGGCGGCGTCTCGCTGCAGCCGGCCTGCGCCCTGTTCGCGCCGCATGAGGGGACTGTCCCGGTGGGACTGTCCCCTGCCTTTCCCTCGGACGCCGCACAACAAAAGCTGGGGACAGTCCCGAAGGGACAGTCCCCTTTCCCTCGCCATGCATGAGCTCCTGACTCCGACACCGCCACGCAGCCGGCGCTGCGGGGACGCCGACGCATTCGCCGCGCGCATCGGGCGCCTGGCCGTGCGCAGCCTGTACGCGGAACTGACCCTGTATCCCAAGCCCGGCCTCGTCTCGCTGGTCGATAACGGCAGCCACGCCGACATGAATGCCGCCACCTTCATGCGCAGCCTGTTCGCCCTGCGCGGCTACTTCGTCCGCATCACGCTCGCCGGCCTGGCCGGCGCCCCGTTTGCCGCGCTGATGGCCCTGGGGATCGACGCCGAGACCCGCATGCTGCGCGCGACCGGCGGCATCAACACCCACCGCGGCGCGATCTTCTGCCTCGGCCTTCTGTGCGCCTCCATCGGCGCCTGCCATGCGCGCGGCACGCCGCTGTCGGCGGCGGCGATCCGGCAGATGCTGCTTGCGCGCTGGGGCGACAACCTCGCCCTGCATGCCGCCCAGGCATCGGGGAATTCGCACGGACTGCAGGCGGCGCGCCAGTACTCGGCCAGCGGGGCACGCCAGGAAGCGGCGCTCGGCATGCCTTCCGTGTTCCGGGTCGCGTTGCCCGAGATGCTTCATACGCTCGAAGCCGGCGGCTGCATCCGGCGCGCACGCATCGACGCGCTGTTTGCGCTGATGGCGAACATCAGCGACACCAACCTGTATCACCGCGGCGGCAGCCGGGGCGCCCTGCTCGTCCGCGAACACGCGCGCGCCTTCCTGCGAAGCGGCGGCACCGCCGATCCGTCTTGGGAGATCCGCGCGCTGGACTGCCACCGCATCTTCGTCGCCGCGCGCCTGTCGCCGGGCGGCGCCGCGGACCTGCTCGCCGGCGCATGCCTGGTGCATGGCGCCACCGGCTAGCCATGCAGGGCCGCCTCGTCCTCCTCTGCCCCGGACAGGGCGCGCAGCATCCGGCCATGTTCGACCTCGCACGCACCAGTGCGCAGGCCGCGGCCATGCTGGACGAATCGATCCAGGCGGCGCAGCTCGGCGTGCCGCTCGACCGGATCCTGTCGGACACCCTGTTGTTCTGCAACCGGATGGCGCAGCCGCTGATCGTGGCGGCGACGATGGCGACCTGGGAAGCGATCCGCGAGCGCGTCCCGGCGCCTTCGCTGGTGGCGGGCTACAGCATCGGCGAGGTCGCGGCCTGGGGCGTCGCGGGCGCGTTGAGCGCACGCGAGCTGGTGCCGCTGGCGGCCGGCCGCGCGCGCCTCATGAATGCCTGCCTGGAGACGACGCCGGGACAGACGCTGGTCGCCATCGCCGGGCTGCAGGTTCGCGCTGCGGCGGCAGAGCTGCGGAAGCTGGGTTTTTACGTTGCGATCGAAACCGGCGAGGACAGTTTCATCGCGGGCGGGCTCGCAGCCGGGATGTCGGAGCTGCAGCGCTGGGTCGAAGCAAGCGGCGGACGCGCGAACGCGCTGCGGGTCGAGGTGGCCTCGCACACCCTGTACATGCGGCCGGCGGTGGAACCGTTCAGGCACTTGCTGGAGCGGCAGCATTTCACCGACCCGGCGGTTCCGGTGCTGTCGGGGATTTCGGCCGAGCCGCTGTACCGCGTGGACAAGGCGATCGACCACCTCGCGCGCCAGCTCGCGGAGACGATCCGGTGGAAGGACTGCATGGATGCGCTGGTCGAGGCGGGCGTGACGGTGGCGCTGGAGCTGGGGCCGGGTGCGACGCTGGCGCGCATGCTTCAAGGCCGGCATCCGCAGATCGCGTGCCGCTCGGTTGCGGATTTCCGTTCGCTGGACGGCGTCGTCGCGTGGCTCACCCGCCAGCTCGAATAGGAAGGGGACTGTCCCCGCAGGGGACCGTCCCCAGCTCTTTAGCTCGCTTCGCCGTTTACGCAGGCAAAAAAACGGGGGACGGTCCCCGTTGGGGACAGTCCCCTATTCACTTGCCGGGCTTGAGGATGACTTTGGTCCAGCCACTCTTGCGCTTGTCGAAGTTCTCGTAGCCTTTCGGCGCTTCGTCCAAACTCAGCTCGTGCGAAATGATCATCGACGGCTTGGCCCGCCCCGTGTAGATCAGCTTGGCCAGGCTGCGGTTGTACATCTTGACGTTGGCCTGGCCGGTGGCGATCTTCTGCCCCTTGAACCAGAACTTGCCGAAGTCGAAGGCCAGCTTGCCTTCCTTCTCGAGGTCGTCCTCGGCGTTCGGGTCTTCCGGCACGAACACGCCGACCACGCCGATGCTGCCGGTCGCCTTCACGGTCTGCACCAGGTTGTTCATGGTCAGGTTCGGCACTTCCTTGTTGTGCATGTTGCAGCACTGGTAGCCGACGCATTCGCAGCCACGGTCCGCGCCCTGCCCGCCGGTCAGGTCCAGCACCTGCTGCACGCCGCCGCCCTCGGTGTCGTCGATCGCGATCGCGCCGATCTTCTCGGCCAGTTTCAGCCGGTCCTTGTGGCTGTCGACCACGAACACGCGGCTCGCGCCACGCAGCAGCGCGGACGTCGCCGCCATCAGGCCGACCGGACCCGCGCCGTAGATCACAACCGAGTCGCCCGCCTGCACGCCCGCCAGTTCGGTCGCGTGGTAACCGGTCGGGAAAATATCCGACAACATCACGTAGTCGTTTTCCTTTTCTTCCGCGTCGTCCGGCAAGACCAGGCAGTTGTAATCGGCGTAAGGCACGCGCAGCAGTTCGGCCTGGCCGCCGCTGTACGGCCCCATGCCCGCGAAGCCGTAGGCGGCGCCGGCATTGCCTGGATTGCAGGTCAGGCAAAAGCCGGACTTGCCACGTTCGCAGTTTTCGCAGAAGCCGCAGCCGATATTGAATGGCAGGCAGACGCGGTCGCCGACGCGCACCCGGTCGACCGCCTTGCCGACCTCGATCACGACGCCGAGGTTCTCGTGGCCGAGGATGCGGCCGCTCTCCATGTCGGTCCGTCCTTCGTACATGTGCAGGTCGGAGCCGCAGATATTGGTGGTGGTGATGCGGACCAGCACATCGGTTGGTTTTTCGATTTTTGCGTCCGGCATGTTCTTCACCTGGACGTCGTAGGGGCCGTTGTAGACGAGTGCTTTCATGTCTGGGATTCTTTCTTGTTTAGGTGAGCGGAGGAAGAGCGACTGTGGGCCGATCGCCGGATTGGCTCTGTGCGAGGCCTAACGCTGGCGCGGTTTGGCGCGTTGTCGAACAGTCCATTCACATAGCCGATGCCTGTTATTGCAACTCGGAATTGGATGTCTGGCGGCATCACCTATATAAAGGATGCTTAGGCTCAATTCGATGAGCCGCATTCCACCGACACATACGGAGTCATTCAATGAAAACACTGACGATCGCAATCGCACTGACGCTGTTGAAGCGCGCCGAATCGCGCGCCGCGATGATCATGAACTCGCTCGCCGCCCAGCGCGCGATGCAGGACGAGGCATACGCTGCGAACGCGGGCGGCTGGAACTAGTCGCACCAGGGCCGCAGGCACGCGAGCGTTTACAATGCGTGTTTTGAAAAGGCCAACATCATGAGCACCCTACCGCCCTGCCCCAGCTGCGAATCCGAACTCACATATGAGGACGGCACCGGGCAATACGTCTGCCCGGAATGCGGCCACGAGTGGCCGGTGGCGGCGGGCGAGGCGGCCGGCGAAGCGGTGCGCGAGTACCGCGACGCAGCCGGCAACCTGCTGCAGGATGGCGACACCGTTACCGTCATCAAGGACCTCAAGCCGAAGGGCTCCGGCGGCGTGATCAAGCAGGGCACCAAGGTCAAGAACATCCGCCTGGTCGACAGCGACCACGATATCGACTGCAAGATCGAAGGCTTCGGTGCGATGAGCCTCAAATCCGAGTTCGTCCGCAAAGTCTGATCTGCCAAGGGGACTGTCCCCGCAGGGGACTGTCCCCCGGTGTTTGGATTCAGCGATGGATATCAAACACCGGGGGATGGTACTGCCGCCTTGGCGCCCTTGGGGCCAGTCCCCACCGTCCGCTCATTCATCCGCGTGGCCCAGCGCCGCGAAGTGCAGCACCCACTCGTCCCGCATGCTCACACCGATCAGCGCAGCCGCCTCGTCGTCGTAGAACGCGCCCACCGGGCACGCACCCAGCCCCCGCGCCACGGCGCCCAGCAGCCAGCGTTCGCTCACCAGCCCCGCTTCGATGAACGCATGCCGGTAACCGCGCGCACCCTGCGCCAGCATGGGCTCGCGTTCGGCCGACAGCACCAGCACCACCGCCGCATCCGCGATCACGTCCTGCGACAGCGCGGCCGATCCCGCAGCCGCCGCGAAATCCCCGCTGCGCACCCGCACCAGAAAATGTCGCGGATCGTAGCGGTACACGCCCGGTGCCAGGCCGGCCACACGGTTGGCGACGATATTGATCCGCACCGCATCCGACAGCTGCACCGGCTGCGCCATGTCGGCCAGGATCGACGCCAGCGCATGCAGCTCGACGCTCTCGCCGGTAAAGCGCCGCTTGCTGCGCCGCTCCGCGATCACGCGGCGCAGCTCCATGCCTGATGGCTGGGCGGCCGGCAGCGCGACCACCTCTCCCTTCGGCTGCGCGGCCTGCAACGACGTGGTCTGGTGCACGATGCCGGTCACGCCCATCGCATTCGCCTTCACCTGCGGACCGGCATAACGCACCGCGGGCGGCAGCGGCAGGCCGGGTCGCGAACCGTCCTCGCGCCGCAGCTCCATCACCGCCAGCACGCCCTCCTCCACGCCGTCCACGCCCAGCACGCGCGCCAGTCGCGCCTCGTCGAAGCGCGGCAGCAGGATCGACGCGAAGCCCGCTGCCTGCCCGGCGACGCGCAGGTTCTCAAGCAGGTGGCCGGCATCGGCCGTAACGTAGCGGTAGGCGCGGTTGCGGTACTTGTAGCCGGTGCGCCGGAACACGGAGGTCAGCACCACGGTCGCATCGGCGCCGGCCGCTTCGGACGGCGGCAGCGCGCCCAGCCGGTCGAGGCGCGCGCGGTCGGGATCGAAGTGATAGATGCCGGGTTCCAGTCCCTCCACTTCGCGCGCCAGCACATACAGCTCGCTGGGGAACAGCGCGCCCGAGGACGGCGCAGCGCGCAACGCATTACCGCCGCGGCGCAGCGTCACGCCGGCCGCCAGCTGCAGCACGTCGCCCAGTTCCGACAGCGTCATGCGTTTCGTGCGCGGCGTGCCCGACCGCAGCGACTCCGAAAGGCCGCGAGTGCCGACGGTGCCGCGCGCCAGCGCGATGTGCGGCGCATCCGGATAGCTCTTGAACGAAGGCGGCGCATCGCCCCAGTCGATGCCGGGCGTACGCCGGAACGATTTGCCGCGCGACTCCGACGAGTACTCGTGGAAGCTCACCACCGCGGCGATGCTGTTGGCGGCGCCGGCCGCCGGCGCCACGGGTTCGGGCTGCTGCCCGCCGCCGAAGAAGTAGGCGCCGCCCACCGCCGCGATCACCAGCAGCGCCTTGACCCAGGTGCGGGCGCCGCCCGCCGTCTGCGCCGGCCGCGCCGCCGCGTGCGGGCCGCGCAGCCAGCGCACCACCACGGGCAGGTTGAACCACAGGTGCACGGAGACCAGCAGCAGCGTCGCGTAGCCGAACAGGTAGTGCCAGTCGAACACCGGCAGCTGCTGGTTCGCGACCCAGAAGATGCCGAGGCCCGCGGTGCTGAACAGGTAGCCCATCAGGAGAAGGCTGAACTGGATGTTCAGCGCGTGCCGTGACGGTAGGCGCTTGCGCGCGGCCGCGACCGCGAACCAGGCGGCGTACAGCAGCAGCGGCAACAGCACCCAGGCGAGCTTCGGCACGGCGGCGTCCCAAGCGGTGAAAGGCAGGATTCGATTCTACACAGGCGTCCAGGGCGCAGCAGGCGCGCTGCGCCCGGATGGCGGAATCGGACATGTTTATGCAGGATCCGCCAAAACTTGAAACTTGAAAGAAATGCACTACGGGCAATATCTTTTGCAAGTTTGACCATTAATACAACAGCGCCCCAACTTTACTTTGCTACTATTGCCCTACAACAAGCACCAGGGTTGACCGATGCTACCGAACACGCTCACGTCCACCACCAGCTTCATCGATTTGCTGCTCGACGCCGTCTGCGTGGTCGATGCAGAGGGCCGCTTCGTGTACGTCAGCGCCGCCTGCGAGCGCATCTTCGGTTACCGGCAGGACGAAATGGTCGGCATGCAGATGATCGACCTGGTCGCCCCCGAAGACCGCGAGCGCACGCTCGAAACCGCGCGCCGGATCATGGCCGGCCACCCGATGCCGCATTTTGAGAACCGCTACGTCCGCAAGGACGGGCGCATCGTCCACATCCTGTGGTCGGCGCGCTGGTCCGAAGCCGAGCAGGTCCGCATCGCGGTCGCCCACGACATCACCGCCAGCAAGCGCACCGAAGCGATGCAGGCCGCGCTGTACGCGATCTCCGAAGCGGCCCATTCCAGCGGCGACGTGCTGGCCCTGGTCCGCCAGATCCACGCCACCGTCGGCACCCTGCTGCCGGCGCCCGGCTTCTCGGTCGCGCTGGCCGGCGCCGACGGCTCGCTCGACTTCGCCTACCATGCCGACCAGATCGGCCAGCCGCCGGTGGAACCGAGCGCCGTCGCACGTGCGCTGTGCGCCGACGTGATCGGCCTGCGCGCCCCGGTCGTGCTGGGTCCCGACCAGCCCGGCTGCGCCGGCGACCCTGCGCTGTGTTCCTGGCTCGGCGTGCCGCTCAACACCGAGAGCGACACCATCGGCGTGCTCGCCGTGCACAGCGGTCCCGGCTGCACGCCGTTCTCGGCCAGCGACACCGAGCTGCTGCAATTCGTCTCGACCCAGGTCGCGACCGCGATCCAGCGCAAGAAACTGCACGCGCGCCTGTCGCACATGGCGCAGTATGACGAACTGACCGGCCTGCCCAACCGGCGCCTGCTGTACGACCGCATCGAGACCTCGATCGCGCGTGCGCGGCGCCAGCAGGGCTGCCTGGCCGTGCTGTACCTGGACCTGGACGGCTTCAAGAAAGTGAACGACATGTTCGGCCACGCGGTGGGCGACCTCGTGCTGCGCGAAGTGTCCGGCCGCCTGATGCAGTGCGTGCGCGGCGTCGACACCGTGGCGCGTTTGGGCGGCGACGAGTTCGTCGTACTGCTCGACAGCGTGGTGCGCTACCGCGACGCCTCGCTGGTGGCCGACAAGATCCGCGACGTGGTGCGACAGCCGATGGACATCGGCGAGAACCGCAGCCTGCGCATGACGCCGAGCGTCGGAATCGCGCTCTATCCCGAGCATGGCGCAACCATTGAACAGCTGTTCCGTTACGCCGACGCTGCGATGTACGCGGCCAAAAATAATCCGTCCGCCGCCTGATGGGGACTGTCCCGCCGGGACTGTCCCCCGCCTTTGCAGTGCCGGTCCCGCAAGCACAAATCCAACGGCAGGGGACAGTCCCGCAGGGACAGTCCCCGACGCGGTTCGGCTGGACATACGACGAACATCGCTTAACATGAACTGGTAGTCACCGGTGATTTCACGAGGCTGAAAGCAGGTGGCGGCAGACGGCGTTAACCGTATGCCGCCGCAGTTACTCACGGGCGCGAGCCGGAGTATCGGCGCGCGCGCTGCCTTTGGGAGTTCACCATGTCTGACAATAAAGTGTTCCGCTGGCGCAGCTGGCTAATCCCGCTGTTCTTCATCTCGATGCTGGTGGCCGGCTGCGGCGACGACGACAACGGCAACGATGCCGCGCCAATGGTGGCGCCGACCATCGCCACCCAGCCGGCCAACGCCACCGTCGCGGAAGGCGCCACCGCCACCTTCACGGTCACCGCGAACGGCACGGCGCCGCTGGCCTACCAATGGCGCAGGAACGGCGCCAACATCAGCGGCGCCAACACCGCCAGCTATACGACGCCACCCGTCACCGCCGCCGATTCCGGCGCGCGCTACTCGGTCACGGTCAGCAACGACGCCGGCACCGCAGTCAGCAACGACGCGGTGCTGACCCTGTCGGCCGTCACGCCTGTCGCGCCCTCCATCACCACGCAGCCCGCGGCCACGACGGTCAGCGCGGGACAGAGCGCGACCTTCAGCGTGGCCGCCAGCGGCACGCCTCCGCTCGCCTACCAGTGGCGCCGCAACGGCATCAACATCGCCGGGGCCACCGGCGCGTCCTACACCGTGCCGGCTACGCTCGCCACCGACAACGGCACCCGCTACTCGGTGACCGTCTCCAACGCCACCGGCCAGGTCACCAGCAACGAAGCGCTGCTGACGGTGACGGCGGCGGCCGTTGCGCCCACCATCACGCAGCAGCCGGCCAGCACCACCGTCAACCCGGGGCAGACCGCGACCTTCTCGGTCGGCGCCGGCGGCACCGCGCCGCTCAGCTACCAATGGATGCGGGGCGGCGTGGCGATTTCCGGCGCGACCGCGGCGAGCTACACCACGCCGGCGGTGACCGCGGGCGACAACGGCAGCGTGTTCACGGTGGTGGTCAGCAATGCGGCCGGCAGCGCCACCAGCAACGCGGCGACGCTGACCGTAATGTCGGTGGCTGTGGCGCCGACCATCACGCGGCAGCCGGTGGATGCAACGACGTACGAGGGCTTCACCGCCTCGTTCTCGGTCGAAGCGTCGGGTACCGCGCCGCTGACCTACCAGTGGCGGCGCAACGGCGTCGACATTGCGGGCGCGACCTCGCCGAACTACGTCACGCCGGTGCTGTCGCAGGCGAACGGCGGCGACCGCTACCAGGTCGTGGTGAGCAATTCGGCCGGCTCGGTGACCAGCAACGAAGCGCGCGTCACCGTCCTGGCGTATTAGGTGGTGGGTGAGGGGATGGGGACTGTCCCCGCAGGGGACTGTCCCCCGGTGTTAAGCGTTACCCCTGGATCCAAACACCGAGGGACTGTCCCCCGGTGTTAAGCGTTACCTCTGGATCCAAACACCGAGGGACAGTCCCCTGGCGGGGACAGTCCCTATTCCATCGCGCGCTGCAGCGCGGCGAAGCAATCCGCATCGAGCGCGGTGCCGACCGTCTTCGCCATCATCTCGAGCGCCTGCGGCACCGGAATCGCGCCGCGATACGGCCGCTCGGCGGTGATCGCATCGAAGATATCCGCCGTCGTGATGATGCGCGTCTCGATCGAAATATCCTGCGCCCCCACGCCGCGCGGATAACCGCCGCCGTCGAGCCGCTCATGGTGCGCCCCGGCGATCCGCCCGAGCTCCGCAAATGCGCCCACGCGCGACAGGATGGTCTCGGTGTACACCGCATGCAGCTTGACCTGGTCCCACTCCGCGCGGTCCAGCGCGCCGGCCTTGTCCAGCACGCTGTTCGAGACGCCCAGCTTGCCAACATCGTGCAGCAGCGCGCCGCGCTTGAGCCAGCGCCGGCGCTGGTCCGACAAGCCCAGCTCCTCGGCAATCATATCGGTGTAAAGCGCCACCCGGGCGCTGTGGCCGCTGGTATAGGGACTCTTCGAATCGACCACCTGTCCGTAGGCCGCCGCGATGTCGTCGAGGTAGTCCTCGTCCACCGGCACCGCATGGCCAGCCGGTTCCAGCGCCAGCACCGCCGCATCGACCTCGGTCGAAGACAGCATCTTCCAGAAGCCTTCGTCGCGCGCGACCTCGCAGAACGCCTCCACCAGCTGCGGATCGAACCAGCTGCCGGCGCGGCTGCGCGCCTCGTCCAGCGCGGCCTTGCGGCCATCGGCGGTGTGGAACACGTCGATCACCTGCGAGAGCAGCGCGATGCGCGCGTACACCGGGATCAGGTCGCCCGCCAGCTGCGCCGGCTTGCCCTTGCCGTTGAAGTGCTCGTCCAGGCTGTAGATCCCTTCCGACACGCCGTCCGGGAAGCGCAGCAGGCGTGCGATTTCCGCGCCGCGCTGGCAGCGCGTGGCGATCAGCTCCTGCGCGATGGCGGGGCCGTCGCGCAGGATCGTCATCACGCTGCGGAAGCGTTCGGCCAGGCCCGCCTTCAGGCCGGTGTGCTTCAGTACGAAGGCCAGCACCTGCGGTAGGCCTTCGCCCACGGTCTTGAAGTCGCGCTTGAATTCGAGGTCGTCGGTCAGGTACAGCTCGCAGATGCGCGCCGCGTTGCTGCTGCAGCCGAGGTCCTTGAGCAGCAGGGTGTAATACAGCTCCCACAGCTGCGCTTCCGCGAGCCCGGCCTTGCGGCCGATGTGCATGCCGATCCAGCACACGCGGATGCAGTGGCCGGGCGGCTGGCCTTCGGTAATGTCGAGCGCATAGCTCAGGGAGCTGATCAGCTCGGACAGGCGAATGGCGTCGCTGCGGGTCGGGGTGGGGGAAGGGCGTAGTAGCGTTTTCATAACATCTATGTGCCTGAAGGCAATAAACAATTATAGGCGCGGCTGTGCGCAAAAAATCGCCGGCGCGTGTGATTCAGTGCCGGCCCGCAACAGGGGACTGTCCCGCCGGGACTGTCCCCGGCCTTTTTAATCGCCCCCGAAGGGCGAAAGACAGGAGCAGTCCCAAAGGGAGGGGCCCCGCAGCGGGATCTGGCGGGATGGCCCATAATGGCCTCCATGATTCCATTTTCCGTACTCGACCTCGCCCCGATCAACAAAGGCAGCGACGCCTCTACCTCCTTCCACCGCTCGCGCGACCTGGCCCAACATGCCGAACGCTGGGGCTACCACCGTTTCTGGATGGCCGAGCACCACGGCATGCCCGGCATCGCCAGCGCGGCCACGTCGGTGCTGCTGGCGCACATCGCCGAAGGCACCTCGACCATCCGCGTCGGCGCCGGCGGCATCATGTTGCCAAACCACTCACCCTTGCTGATCGCCGAGCAGTTCGGCACGCTGGAAGCGCTCTATCCCGGCCGCGTCGACCTGGGCCTGGGCCGCGCGCCCGGCTCCGACCACGCTACCGCGCGCGCACTGCGCCGCAACCTGTCCTCCGACGCCGACGAATTCCCGCAGGACGTCGCCGAGCTGATCGACTACCTGTCCGATGCGCCGCGCAACCCTGTGATGGCGGTACCTGGACGCGGCTTGAAGGTGCCGATCTGGATCCTCGGCTCCAGCCTGTTCGGCGCGCAGCTCGCTGCCGCGTTCGGACTGCCCTACGCTTTCGCCTCGCACTTCGCACCGGCGCAGATGATGGACGCGATCAGGATTTACCGCTCCAGCTTCCGCCCGTCGGCGCAGCTCGACAAGCCATACGTGATGCTGGGGTTTAACGTGTTCGCCGCCGACACCGACGAAGAGGCTCAGGTGATGGCCACCTCGATGCAGCAGGCCTTCGTGAACCTGCGCAGCGGCCGGCCATCGCGCCTGCAGCCGCCGGTGCCGGGCTACCTGGAGCGCCTGGGCCCGGCCGAACGGGGGATGCTCGACAGCGTGCTGTCGGCCTCCGCGATCGGCTCGGCCGAAACGGTGGCGCGCCAACTGCAGGAGTTCGTGGCGCGCACCGGCGCGGACGAGCTGATGCTCACCTCGCAGGTGTTCGACCACGCGCAGCGCCTGCGGTCCTTCGAGAT
This sequence comes from Telluria sp., assembly GCA_035759315.1. Lineage (GTDB taxonomy): Bacteria > Pseudomonadota > Gammaproteobacteria > Burkholderiales > Burkholderiaceae_D > Telluria. The sequence continues at coordinate 21,555 of DASTVB010000106.1, forward strand.
CGCCATGCAGGCCCGCACGTAAGGGGACTGTCCCGGCGGGACCGTCCCTGCCTTGTTATTTTCTGCTTGGCCGAAAAAGGCGGGGAACAGTCCCGGAGGGACAGTCCCCTCCCTTTCACATGTCGATGAAGACGTCGAAGCCGCCATACATCATGCGCTTGCCGTCGAAGGGCATGCTCTCCGGGTTCATGTACTCGGCGATGCGCGGGTCCTTCATCACTTTCTCGTTGATCTCGTCACGCTCGGCGCGCGAGTTGTATTCGATCCAGGAGAAGAACACCACTTCGTTCTCCTTCAGGTCGACCGCCTGCGGGAACGAGGTCCACTTCCCGGGCTTGACGTCGTCCGCCATGCATTCGCGATAGCGCAGCGCGCCGAATTCGCGCCAGATCTTGCCGCAGGTTTCGGACATCTTCCGGTAGGCGTCGATGTTCTCCCGTGGCACGGGAGTCAGGAATCCGTCAATGTAGGCCATGGCATTTCCTTTCTTGTCGTTGTGATGCGTCGGGGTCCGGCGCTTCAGCTTAGGCGAGCGCCGCCAAAACGCAAGCGTGTTGCGCCTGCGCTATTCGATTCGCGCAAGCGATGCGCGGTTCTGCTCCAGCATGGGCAACACGTCGCCAGGACTGACCGGTGGGCTGAACAGGTAGCCCTGGAATTCGTCGCACGACATATTGCGCAGGATCTCCAGCTGCTCCTGGGTTTCGACTCCTTCGGCCACCACCGACAGCTTCAAACCATGCGCCAGGTTGATGATGGTGAGCGCGATCGCGGCGCTGTCGCTGTCGATGCCGAGGTCGCGCACGAAGGCGGCGTCGATCTTGAGCCGCTGCACCGGGAAGCGCTTCAGGTAGGCCAGGCTCGAGTAGCCGGTCCCGAAGTCGTCGATCGACAGCTCGACCCCGAGGCGGCGGATGTCGCGCATCAGCACGTCGACTTCCTGCTCGCGGCTCATCAGCGCGGTCTCGGTGATTTCCAGTTCCAGGCTGCCGGGCCGCACGCCATGCCGCCTGACGCTGTCGCCGATGAGCGTGAGCAGGTCCTTCTGGTGGAACTGGCGCGGCGACAGGTTGACCGCGACCTTGACCGGCGCGCCCGATTCGGTGGCCCAGCGCTGCACCTGGCTGCAGGTCTGTTCCAGCACCCAGGCGCCGATCGGGATGATCAGGCCGGTGCGCTCGGCGATAGGGATGAAGCGCACCGGCGATATCTCGCCCAGCAGCGCATTGGTCCAGCGGATCAGCGCCTCGAAGCCCATGATCTGGCCGGTGCGGATATTGACCTTGGGCTGGTACACGATGCGCAGCTCGTTGCGCTCGAGCGCGCGGCGCAGCTGCGACTCCACCGTCAGGCGCTGATCGAGGTCGCTGTGCGTGGTGGACGAGAAAAAGTGCACCGGGTCGCCGCCGTCGTCGCGGCCGCGATTGCGCGCGCTTTCGGCGCGGCGGTACAGCACTTCTGCGCTGTCGCCATCCTGCGGGTACACCGACACGCCGATCACCGGGCCGAGATAGAAATCGCGTCCGCCCATCGTCAGCGGTTCGGACAGGCGGTGCAGCAGGTCATTGGCGAACTGCTCCAGCGTGTTGCAGCAGTTGCCCGATTCCGCGTGCACCGCCATCGCGAACTCGGCGCTCTTGATGCGCGCCACGCAGGCCGCTCGCGGCAGCAGGCTATTCAGGATCTCGGCGATCTGGCGCAGCGCGGTGTCGCCCGCCTCGTGCCCGAGCAGGTCGGTGATTTCGTGCGCGCGCTCCAGCGACAGCACCAGCGTGCCAAGGCAGCCGCGGCGTTCGCGCGCGATCGCTACCTGCTCTTCCAGCACGCGCCGGAACTGGTTCTGGTTCGGCAGGCCGGTCAGCGTATCGAAGTTGGCCAGGTAGGCCAGGTGCTCCTCCGCCTTCTGGCGCTCGGTGATGTCGGTCAGCACGCTCACCAGCTGGGTCTCGCCCTCCGCGCTGGGCAGGCGCGAAGTCTGCTGGATCACCGAGCGGGGTTCGCCGTTCCCGTCCTGGATCTCGACGATCGCCTCGCTGGCGGACGAGCGCTTGAGCACCGATTCGTAGCGCTGCTCGCGCTCGGCGGCGGTGGCGGGATCGAGCACCTCGCGTTCCGGCACGCCCACCAGCTCCTCCGCGCTGCAGCCGGCGAAGCGGCGGAACGCGTCGTTGGCCATCACCAGCTTGCGTTCGCCGTCCAGCACCCAGATCGGCGTGCCGACGGCGTTCAGGATGCTGGCGAGGTACTTGGCGCTGTTGCCGGCGCGCCGCTCGCTCGCGCCAAGCTGCGCGATAAGGCTGTGCTGGCGGGCCGAATCGCGCGCCACGCGGTAAGCGAGGAACACCAGGATCAGCGATACCAGCACCAGGAACCCGACCGCGGTCCACAGCCGCTCGTACCACGCATCAAGCGCGAAGTCGCGGTTGACTCCCGTAATGATCACCAGCGGGTAATTGCTGACCGCATCGTAGCCGTAGATGCGGCGCACGCCGTCGATTGGGCTGATGACGTCGAGCGTGCCCCGGTTCGCGATCGGCAGCGCCTGCGTGAACAGCGGGGTCTGCGCAAACGAGCGGCCGATCCCGGACGGGAACGGCGGCCCGCGCACCAGCATGGTCCCGTCGCGATGGAACAGCGTGACCGAGCCACCCAGCCCCAAGTCGACCAGCGTGTAAATGCGCTCGAAGCGCGCCGAATCGACCTGCGCCAGGATGGTGCCGATGCGCTTGCCGTGTGCGTCGACGATTGCACGCGCGATATTCAGGATGCCGCGGCCGGTGACCGGCTCGACGTCGCTGATCGTGATGCGCGGCACCTCGCCGGGCGTAATGGCGGGCGCCAGCACATAGCCTGGCTTGACGCGTGCATTCGCAGGCGCAGCATGTGCGACCGGGCGGCCGTCGTTGTCGAACACGTGGATGCCGATGATGTAGTCTTGCGCGGCGCGGGCGTCCTCGAAATAATCGATCACCGGGTTTTGCGGCGACTTGCGAAAGGCGCGCTCGGCCTGCACCATGGCCTGGTCCACCGCCTGCACCACGCTCAGCGTCTGCGCCGCGAATGCGATCGACAGATTGCGCACGTTGACCATCTCCTGGCGCAGCGCCTCCTTGTAACTGACGCCCAGCACGCCCGCCGTGGCCGCGACCAGCACCGAAATCAGGATCGCGGTCACGGAAATGAGTCGTGCGGCCGAATAAGGCCGCAGGTTTTTCACTGCCGCTGAGTCATCCCTGAATGGCATGTTCCTCCTGCATCGATCGCACGTGGCCGGGCCCCGCCCAGCCAATTCTACACGCCGCCCCGTGCCCGAGGCGCACCGCCCCGGCCCCCCCGCACGCCCCAAAAAATGGGACGTCCCCTCTTTCCTAAAAAAGGGGACGTACCCCTATTCCCGGCAGGAAAAAGGGGGACGTTCCCAAATTGCTGATGGGTATGGCAGCGCCGTCGCGGGCGCTTCTGTCGTATAACAGCAGCACATCCGCGCGCCTTCGACATGTCAGACCTGTTACTTACACCGATCGTGTTCCTGCTGACTGCGGTCCTGCTGGTGCCGCTCGCGCAGCGCCTCGGGCTAGGGTCGGTGCTCGGCTACCTGATTGGCGGATGCATCATCGGGCCGTGGGGATTGGGCTTGATCGTGAACGTGGAACGGATCAGCCATGTGGCCGAGATCGGGGTAGTGCTGATGCTGTTCCTGATCGGGCTGGAGCTGCAGCCGGCCAAGCTGATGGAGATGCGGCGCACGGTGCTCGGTGGCGGCGCGCTGCAGATGACGGCCTGCGGCGCGGCGCTGTCCGGCGCGGCCTGGATGCTCGGCATGGAGCCGACTGCGGCGCTGGTGGCCGGACTGACGCTGGCGCTCTCCTCGACCGCGATCGCGGTCCAGCACATGAGCGAGCAGCACATCGCAAATACGCCTGCCGGCAAGTCCGCGTTCGGGATCCTGCTGTTCCAGGACATGGCGGCGATCCCGCTGCTGGTGCTGGTGCCGCTGCTCGGCCCGCGCATCGAAGGCGCGCCCGGCTTCAACTGGCTGTTCGCAGCCGCCGCGCTGGCGACCGTGTTCGTGATCGGACGCTACGCCCTGCGCCCCGCGCTGCGGCTGATGGCGCGCACCGGCCTGCGCGAGATCTTCACCGGCTTCGCGCTGCTGCTGGTGCTCGGCATCGCGCAGCTCATGACGCTGGCCAGCCTGTCGATGGGCCTGGGCGCCTTCCTGGCCGGCGTGCTGCTGGCCGGCTCCGAGTACCGCAAGGCGCTGGAAGCGGACCTCGAGCCGTTCAAGGGCCTGCTGCTCGGGCTGTTCTTCACTTCGGTCGGGATGTCGATGAACCTTGGCCTGCTGGCCAGCGCACCGCTGCGGATCGCGCTGCTCACGCTGGCCTACTTGGCGCTCAAGCTTGCGCTGCTGGTGCTGCTGGCGCGCGCAATGCCGGTGCCGACCGTGCAGCGCTGGACCTTCGCCGGGCTGCTGGCCCAGGGCAGCGAATTCGCGTTCGTCGTGTTCGCGGTGGCGCGCACCGCGGGCGTGATGACGCCATCGTGGGAAGAACTTCTGGTGCTGGTGGTGGCGGTGTCGATGGCGCTCACGCCAGTGGCGGTGCTCGGCGCGCAGGCACTGTCGGCGCGCCTGCACCGCACGCCGCCGCGCGCGCCCGACGAGATCGAGCCGGACGATGCGCGCGTGATCATCGCCGGCTTCGGCCGCGTAGGCCAGATCGCGGGCCGCCTGCTGACCGCCGCCGGCATCAAGGTGACCGTGCTGGACAACGACCCGGACATGATCGCCACCCTGCGCCGCTTCGGCTTCCGGGTGTTCTACGGCGACGCCACGCGGCTGGACCTGCTGCAGGCGGCCGGCGCGGCGGAGGCGCTGGTGCTGATCAACGCGATCGACGACATGGAAACCAACCTGGCGCTGACCGACCTCGCGCGCCAGCACTTCCCGCAACTGGCAATCATCGGCCGTGCGCGCAACCTCAGCCATCTGTTCGAGCTGCGTGCGCGCGGCGTGCAACACATTGAACGCGAGACTTTCGAGTCGGCGCTGCTGCTTGGCCGCGCGGCCCTGGTGCGGATGGGGATCGACGCGCCGACCGCGCAGCGCATGGCCGCGCGCTTCCGCGAACACAACCTGGCCACCGTCGATGCGATCTTCCCGCACTACCAGGACGAGGCCGCGATGATCTCGATCGCGCAGGCGGCGCGCAACGAGCTGGAGCAATCGATCCAGCAGGACCGCACGCGTCTCGGCGGCGATGCGCAGTAGGGGACTGTCCCTGCGGGAATGTCCCCTGCTCTTTACTGAAGTTGAGGTACTGCCGGCTAAAGAGCGGGGGACGGTCCCCGTCGGGGACGGTCCCCTGACCCCTCCCCTTATTTGATGCGGGCCGCAGGACGCTCCTTGCCACCCTGCTTCCACATGATCTTCTCGATCTTGCCGTCTGCGCCTTTTTCAAAGCGCACCGACGCCGACTCGATCTGCTTCACGAAGAACTGCCCCTCCCCCAGTGCCATCAGGTTCAGCGGCGGCTGCCCGGTCGCCTGCCCGACCAGCTGCTCGCCGTCGCGCTTCACTTCGAGCACGAAGCCCGGCGCCATCTGGTAGCTGCCCACGTAGGTGTCGAGCAGTTCGCCAGGCAGCGTCACCGCCTTGCGTTCGGCCGGCAGGTCGCCGACCCGCGGCATCACGTGGGCCAGCCCGTCCTGGTGGACCGTCATCTGCGTGACCTTGCCCTGCGCATCGCGCGCGAACTCGAGGTGGGTCAGCGATTTGTCGATGAAGAAGGCGTTGTCGGCGTGCGGCAGCAGCGCGATGCGCGGGCGGCCCGGACGCTGCATCACCAGCTTGCCGTCCACTACCGCGATCGTGCGCGGCTCCTTGTTGGGGCCCGCCTGGTAGGTGCCCATGAACGCTTCCAGCGCCTTGGCGTCCATCTCGATGGCGCGGAACTCCGGCAACGGTTTGTCGATCGCGATCGCCGCGGCCTTGCTCGCCACCACGTCAGGCTGCACCACGCCATATTCGGCGTTCGACAGCACCGCCACGTACAGCTTCTCGTCAGGGACGCGCATGGTGTAGGTGGAGAAACCGTTGGTGTTGCCGCCGTGCGCCACCATCGGCAGGCCTTGCAGCTTGCCGGTCTCCCAGCCATAGCCGTAGTTGGTGCTGGAGCCGTCCGCCAGCGTGTATGGCGTGAAGACGCGCTTCCAGCTGGCCGGCTTGAGCAGCTTGCCCGACGCGATCGCCGCATCCCAGCGCGCCAGGTCGTCCACGGTCGACACCAGCGCGCCGGCCGCGTACACCTTCGATGGGCTGAGCGGCGCGCTCGGCGCCAGCTTGCCCTTGACCGGCGAGTAGCCGCTGGCCTGGGCCACGCGGCCGTCCTTGCCTTCGTAGGCGGTGTGCTTCATGCCGAGCGGACGCAGGATGCGCTCGTGGATGAAGTCCGCGTAGCTCTTGCCCGACACCTTCTCGATGATAGCGCCCAGCAGGTAGTAGCCGGAGTTGTTGTACGCCCAGCGCGTGCCCGGCACGAAGTCGAGCGGTTCGTCCTTGAAGGTGGCGATCATCTCGTCCACGCTGGCGTCCAGGTGCTGCTTGTCCTGGAAGTCGTGCTTGCGGGTGTAGCTCGGGATGCCCGAGGTATGCGTGAGCAGGTGCTCGATGGTGATTTTCTGCGCGCCGGCCGGGTAGCCTGGCAGGTGCTTGCCGATGTCGTCGGACAGGTCCAGCTTGCCCTCTTCGGCCAGCATCAGGATCGCGGCCGCGGTGAACTGCTTGGTGACGGAGCCGATGCGCTGCACCATGTCCGCGTTCATCGGGGTGCGCCGCTCCAGGTTGGCCAGGCCGTAAGCTTTGCGGAAGACGGTCTTGCCGCCCTTGGTGACGATGACGGCGGCACCGGGCTCGCCGGCCTGGTAGTACGGGGCGATGGCGGCGTCGATGCGCTGGGCCAGGCTGGCCGGGGCTTGCGCCAGTGCGGCGGGGGCATGCAGCGCCAGGACGGACGCGGCGCAGAACAGGGATGGTTTGAACATGGGATGTCTCTCAAGGATTGTTATTAAAGGTGCCGCTGAGTGAAGCCGGCACGATATCGGCGCACGGGGGCCGTTTCAACAGGCGGGAGGACAAACTGCGTGTTTGGGCGGACGAATGGTCGCGTTCGGGGGTCTAATGGCGCAGGCCGAAGCGGCGCCGGTACTCGGCCGGGGTGGCCTGGGTCCAGCGTTTGAAGGTGCGGCTGAAGGCGGCCTGGGTGTCGTAGCCGGCGCGGCGCGCCACCTCGCCCACCGCCAGCGAGGTGGTCTCGAGCAGCTCCCTTGCGCGCTCCACCCGCAGCTGCTGCGCGTAGCCGGAAGGAGTGAGGCGCAGCGCCTCCTGGAAGCGCCGCAGCAGCGTGCGCGGCGTGACGCCGCAATGGCGCGCCAGCTGGGCCACCGACCACGGGCGGCCGATGCGCTGGCGGATCCAGTCGCGCGCGCGTTCGACGGTTTCGCCCTCGCCCTCGACCATGGCCGACGCCACGAACGGCGACTGGCTGGTGCGGTTGGGGTCGGTGGCCAGCATCCGGGCGCTCAGCTGGCGCAGCTCCTCGCCGCCGAAATGACCGACCAGCCACAGCGCCAGGTCGAGCGAGGAGCTGACGCCGCCCGAGGACAGCAAGCCGCCGTCGCGCACCAGCATGTGTTCCGCGTCCAGCAGCGCCATGGGGAACCGTTGCAGGAACCAGGGCGCCAGCCACCAGCTGGTGGTGCAGCGCCGGCCGTCCAGCAGGCCGGCGCTGGCCGCCACGCATGCTCCGGAGCAGGCCGAGGCAAGCAGCCGGCCGCCGGCCGCGTACTCAATCAGCGCCTCGCGTTCGCGCTCCAGCGTGGCCAGCACGGTGGCGATGTCGGCGGCGCCGCGGTGGTCGATGGAGGGGACGATCAGGGCGTCGGTATCGGTGCGCGCGAGGGAGGCCGGGTTGAAGGACAGGCCGCCTGCGGTGATCGGCCGGGCGCCACGCGCGCTGACCAGGCGGCCCTCGAAGCGCACCCGCAGCGAGGATGGGCGCAGCGCCGCGATGGCGTTCGCGATGCGCAGCACGTCGAGCGGGATGGTGGCGCTGCTGGGCAAGCAGCCGGGGTAGGCCAGCACGCCGATGGAGATGGTTCTGGCTGGGTTCATGTGTCGGATTCGAACATGTTTATGCCGAATCCGCCACGCGCCAAATCAAAGAAGGGGACTGTCCCTACGGGACTGTCCCCAGCTTTTTGTCAGATCGCCAAAGAAAAGCAAAGGCAGGGAACAGTCCCGAAGGGACAGTCCCCAACCCCGTTACGCGGCGAGCAGCGCGGGACGGCGCGCAGCCGCAACGCGCTCGCGGCGCGGCGCCGCCTCGGCAATGGTGAAGGTGCCAACCAGCTGCTCCAGGTGATCCGCCTGCTCCTGCATCGCCGCCGCGGCCGCAGCCGCTTCCTCGACCAGCGCCGCGTTCTGCTGCGTGGCTTCGTCCATCTCGCAGATCGCCGCGTTGACCTGCTCGACGCCGATCGACTGCTCGTTGCTGGCGGAGGTGATCTCGCCCATCACGTCTGTCACACGGGCGATGCTGGCCACGATTTCTTCCATCGTCGATCCGGCCTGCTGCACCAGCCTGCCGCCGGCGTCGACCCGCGCCACCGAGTCGGTGATCAGGTCCTTGATTTCGTGGGCGGCGCTCGCGCTGCGCTGCGCCAGGTTGCGCACTTCGGAGGCGACGACCGCGAAGCCGCGGCCCTGTTCGCCCGCGCGCGCCGCTTCCACCGCGGCGTTCAGCGCCAGGATGTTGGTCTGGAACGCGATGCCGTCGATCACGCCGATGATGTCCGCGATCTTGCGCGAGGACTGGTTGATCGCTTCCATGGTCGCCACCACTTCCGATACCACCGCGCCGCCTCGCAGGGCGGTGCCGGACGCGGCCTGCGCCAGCGTATTGGCCTGGCGCGCGTTGTCCGCGGTCTGGCGGATGGTGGAAGTCAGTTCTTCCATCGAGGACGCGGTTTCCTCCAGCGCGCTGGCCTGCTGTTCGGTGCGGGCCGACAGGTCCAGGTTGCCGCTGGCGACTTCGGTCGACGCGCCGGCGATCTCGCGGGTGCTGCCGCGCACCGCGCCGACGATGGTGGCCAGGCTCACGCGCATGCGCTCCATCGCGCACAGCAGGCTGGTGTCGTCGCCGTCCTTGAGTTCGACCTGCTGCGACAGGTCGCCCGCCGCGATGCGGTCCGCCACCACCGCCGCGTAGGCCGGCTCGCCGCCCAGCTGGTGGCGGATGCTGCGTCCGATCGTCATCGCCACCACGATGCTGAGTGCCGTCGCAAACGCGCCCAGCACCAGCAGCAGGCGCGTCGATTCCTCCGCGGTCGTGACGACCAGCGCGCGCATGCCTTCCAGCGCCGTCTCCTGGTGATGTGCCATCTTCGCGATCGCGCCCACGTAGGCGTTCAGGGCCGGTTCGAGCTGCGACTGCACCAGCGCCGCCGCTTCCTCAGGGCTGGTCTTCTTCAGCTCGAACACGGCGTCGCGCGCCGCGACGTAGGTCTTGCGGCGCTGCGCGATATCTTCGAGCATGGCGCTTTCCTGGGGGTCGTGTTCGAATTTTTCGAGCGACTTCTGGATCTCGGAAATGCGTGCGCTGGTGGCTTTGATCGCCTTTTGCACCTGCTGCGCGCGCACCTCGTTGACCGACTCGGCGACCGCGATCGTGCGCGCGCCGTTGATGCTGGTGTTGGCGGCCCATTCGGACACCAGGCGCTCCTTGGCCATCACCACGTCGGCCATGCGGCTCGCGGTGTCGCGCGCCGCGCCGAGCTTCCACTGGCTGACCGCGATGATCGCGAACAGCATCAGCAGGGTGAAGGTAAATCCGATGGCGAGGCGCGTGCCCACTGTTGCAGAGCGAAGGAAGTTCATAAGGATCCGGGGAGGTGAATGCTGCTGGGCTTGACGTTACTGGTTGATTCGGGGCTGCGGGGTGGCATGCCGGCAAAAGTGAAACGCTCGAAGATTCATACTAGCCGCGGTTTGTCTCGAAGTCACTTCCCGATAGAAACTTTTGTTGCGCGAAAGCTTCAGTTTTTGAAACGATGCAACTTTTAGGGCACGAATTGAGGGTGATGTTGGGCTTAAGGCAACTCGACGTCATCCCAGCGAAGGCCGGAATTCATACGGCGTTAGCGTGGGGCGCCATGCCTACCCCGGCGACTCAGTATGGATCCCAGCCTTCGCCGGGATGACGGCGGTGCTCGACGACCGGGCCAAAAAAAACGCCCGCGCAGGGCGGGCGTTTTTACTACGCGATGATCAGCGCTTGAGGTGCTGGTCCAGCCAGCCGATCACCGTGTGGTGCCACTGCACCGAGTTGGCCGGCTTGAGCACCCAGTGGTTCTCGTCCGGGAACACCAGCAGCTTGCTCTCGATGCCGCGGCGCTGCAGCGCGCTGAACGTGCCCAGCGCCTGCGTGGTCGGCACGCGGAAGTCCTTGTCGCCCTGGATCACCAGCATCGGTGTCTTCCACTTGGCGACGTGGTGCACCGGATTGTGCTTCTCGTACTTGTCGGCCACGTTGAAGTAGGTGCCGCCGGCTTCCCACTCGGTGAACCACAGTTCCTCGGTCGAATACGCCATGCCGCGCGTGTCGAAGATGCCGTCGTGGTTGACGATGCACTTGAACTGGTCCTGCCAGTTACCGGCGATCCAGTTCATCATGTAGCCGCCATACGACGCGCCCAGCGCGCAGCTGCGCGAGCCATCCAGCCACGGGAACTTCTTCGTTGCCGCGGCCATGCCGCGCTTCAGGTCTTCCAGCGGCTTGCCGCCCCAGTCGCCGCTGATCGAGTCGGTGAACTTCTGGCCGTAGCCGGTGGAGCCGTGGAAGTCGATGAACACGGTGGCGTAACCGGCGCCGGCGTACACCTGCGGATTCCAGCGATAGCTCCAGCCGTTGCCGAAGCTGCCCTGCGGGCCGCCGTGCACCAGGAAGGCGACCGGGTATTTGCCGCCCGGGGCCGCGTTCCATGGCTTCATCACGTAGCCGTACACCGTGTCGCCGTTGGCGCCGGCGAACGAGAACTGTTCGAACTCGCCCCAGCGCACGTCGGCCAGGCGCGCCGCGTTCTGGCGCGTCAGCTGCACCGGCTGGCCGCCGCGCAGCTTCTGCTTGAACAGCTGCGCGTCCGACGACAACGTGGACAGCGTATAGGCCAGCGTGTCGCCGGCCATGTCGAAGCCGCCGATCGAGCCGGGGCCGGTCAGCGGCGTGACTTTGCCGCTGGCGACATCGACCGCGAACAGGCGGTGCTGGCCGACGTCCTGCGCGTCCACCACCAGGGTCTTGCCGTCCGCGCTCCAGCGGATGTCCTGCGCCGAACGGTCCCAGTTGGCGGCCAGCCTGGTCTTCCTGCCGGTCGCGACGTCCAGCAGCATCAGCTGGTAGCGGTCGGCCTCGAAGCCGGGGCGCGCCATCGCCAGGTAGGCGATCGTCTTGCCGTCCGGGGAATAGGTGCCCTTGGCGTCCCATGCCTTGTTGTCGGCGGTGAGGTTGCGCGGCGCCGCGCCACCTGCGGCAGGCACCGTGTACAGGTCGAAGTTGGTGGACCAGGCTTCGCTCTTGCCGGCCACGCGCAGCGAGAACAGCAGGGTCTGGCCGTCCGGGCTGAAACGGTATTCTTCCTGGTCGCCGAAGGGCTTGGACGGCGCGTCGCCATCCAGCGATCCGGACAGGCTGACCGGCGCGGCACTGACGCGGCCGTCCGCGCCGATCGGGGCGGAGAACAGCACGTTGTTGCGGCCGTCGCTCCAGGTGTCCCAGTGGCGTACGAACAGGCGGTCGTACACGCGGCCGCTGGACTTGTCCTTTTCGTCCTGCTCGAGGCGGGCCTTGGTGCAAGCCAGGTCGGCGCAGTCGCGGTAGACGGCCATGCTCATGGCGATGCGGTCGCCGGTCGGCGACAGGCGGAAGCTGTCGATCTCGAGCGGCAGGTCGGTGACCTTGGCCGGTTCGCCGCCGGCCACCGGCAGGCGCCACACCTGCGAGCCGGACAGGTAATAGACGGCGTCGCCGGACGGCGACCACTGCGGATTGCTGCTGGAGGCGTCGCCATTGGTCAGGCGCTTCGGCTCGGCCTTGTCGGCGCGCAGGTCGATCAGCCACAGCGCGGTCTGGCCGCGGTTCTTTTCCATATTGGTCGAGCGCACCGTGTAGACGGCGAAGGCGCCATCCGGCGAGACCGCCGGGGCGCCCACGCGCTCCATGGTAACCAGGTCTTCGACCGTCAGGCCGCGCGGCGGGGCCGCGAATGCGGTCGCGCTGGCGATCGCCGATGCCAGTAACAGCAAACGTAGTTTCATACTGTCCTCTCGAGTGTTTCGGAATGATTGGCGCGACCGGGAATGGCGCCCGTGCGCGAGGCAGCAATTTACCACGGGGCAATGGTAATTACGTCATACCCGCGCACGCGGGGATCCATGCTGAGGGGATCGACATGGGGGACGTCATCTCCTCCGCTTGGATCGCTATGGGTCCCCGCGTGCGCGGGATGACGCATGGCGGCGGCGATCAAACACCGGGGGACAGTCCCCTGCGGGGACGGTCCCCTTCCTCGTCGCGGACGACGCGGCGCAGGATCTTGCCGATGTTGGACTTGGGCAGCGGCTGGTCGCGGAAGCGCACGTCCTTCGGCGCCTTGTAGCCGGTCAGGTACTTGCGGCAGTGGTCGATCAGCTCCTGCGCGCTCAAGGCCGGGTCCTTGCGCAGCACCACCAGCGTCACCGCCTCGCCGCTGCGCTCGTCCGGCGTGCCGATCGCCGCCACCTCCATCACGCCCGGGTGCATCATCGCCACGTCCTCGACTTCGTTCGGCACCACCTTGAAGCCGGACACCACGATCAGGTCCTTGATCCGGTCGATCACGCGCAGGTAGCCGTTGGCGTCCATCACGCCGATGTCGCCGGTGCGCAGCCAGCCGTCCAGCGTAAGCGCGGTGGCCGTTTCCACCGGCCGGTTCCAGTACCCCGCCATCACCTGCGGGCCGCGCACCGCGATTTCGCCTTCGCTGCCGGCCGGCAGCTGGTGCCCCGCTTCGTCCAGGATCGCCACCTCGGTCGACGGGATCGGCACGCCCACGGTGCCGGAGAAGGCCTTCAGCGTCAGCGGATTGGCGGTGACGATCGCCGAGCACTCGGTCAGCCCGTAGCCTTCGATGATCGGCATCCCGAAGCGCTGCTGCCAGCGCTCGGCCACGGCGGCCTGCACCGCCATGCCGCCGCCGATCGCGAGCTTCATGCGCGCCGTGTCCACCTGCTCGATGCCGGGCGCGTTCAGCAGCGCGTTATACAGGGTGTTCACGCCGATCAGCGCGGTGGCGCGCGAATCGCGCAGCAGCGCCACCAGCTCCGGCAGCTCGCGCGGATTGGTCACCAGCACGCTGTGCGCGCCGATGCGCATGAAGATCAGCACCACCGCCAGCGCGAACACGTGGTACATCGGCAGCGGCACCAGCCCGGTCTCGACGCCCTCCTCCAGCACCCCTCGCACCCATTCGCGGGTCTGCAGCACATTGGCGACCAGGTTGCCGTGGGTGAGCATGGCGGCCTTGGGCACGCCGGTGGTGCCGCCGGTGTACTGCAGGAAGGCCAGGTCCGACGCGGCCAGCGGCACCGGATCCATCGGGCGGCCCCGCCCGGCCTCGAGGGCGCGCCGCAGCGGCACTGCGCCATCCAGCCGCCAGCGTGGCACCATGTGCTTGACGTGCTTAACCACGAAATTGGCCAGCATCGACTTCGGAAAGTGCAGCAGGTCGCCGACCTGGGTGGTGACCACGGTGCGCACGCCGGTGCGGGCGATCACCTCGTCGGCCACGTGCGCGAAGTTCTCCAGCACCACCAGGCAGGTGGCGCCGGAATCGACCAGCTGGTGTTCCAGCTCGCGTGCGGTGTACAGCGGATTGGTGTTGACCACCACCGCGCCCGCGCGCAGCGCGCCGAACAGGGCCACCGGATACTGCAGCAGGTTGGGCAGCATGATCGCGACCCGCTCCCCCTTGTCCACGCCCGCCTCGTGCTGCAGCCATGCCCCGAACTGGCGCGACAGCTCGTCCACCTCGCGGTAGGACATGGTGGCGCCGAGATTGGTGAAGGCGGGCAGCCGGGCGAAGCGGGAAAACGAATCGTCAAGGAGCGCCGGAATCGACGCGAACTGGTGGACGTCGACCTCCGCCGGCACCTGCGGAGGATATTGGGTGAGCCAGGCTTTTTCCATGATGGGCCTCGCCGGATGGAATTGCTGCGGGCCGCGGCGCCCCTATGCGTTGGCGGCGGGGTGTACGAAGGGCTGGCGCGACAGCATCAGCTCGAAATCGTTGGCGGTCGCCGGCTGGCCGAACAGGAAGCCCTGCACGTAGTCGCATTGCTGCGCGGCGAGCCAGTCGCACTGCTCGCGCGACTCCACGCCTTCCGCGATCACCTTCAGGCCCAGCTTGTGCGCCATCACGATGATCGTCTCGGTGATCGTCTGGCTGGTCGAATCGTGCAGCATCTCAGCCACGAAGGAACGGTCGATCTTGAGATAGTCGATGTCGAGCCGCTTCAAGTAGGTCATGGAGGAATAGCCGGTGCCGAAGTCGTCGATCGACACCTCGATGCCGCCGTCCTGCAGCTGGCGCAGCTTGCCGAAGGCAGACTCTGTCAGGTTCAGCAGCATGCCCTCGGTGATTTCGACCGCCACGCTGTTGCGCGCCATGCCATGCTCGTGCAGGTAGTCGACCCAGTTCGACGCCGCGTGGCCGCTGTCCTGGAACTGCACCGGCGACTTGTTGATGCTGATCTGGAACGGCCGCCCGAGCATCGCGCTCCAGCGCTGCGACCAGTGCGCCGCCTCGAAGAACACCCAGTTGCCCAGGTCGTGTATCAGCCCGGTCTCTTCCGCGATGTCGACGAATTCGATCGGCAGCGCGAGCTTGGCGTCGTGCCGGTGCCAGCGCAGCAGTGCCTCGGCCTTGGTGATGGTGCCGGTGGCGGCGTCGATGATCGGCTGGAAGTACAGCTCCATCTGGTGCTCCGGCAGCGCGCCGCGCAGCTCGTTGGACAGCTTGAGCCGGCGCATCGCTGCCTCCTGCATCGACGCCTCGAAGAAGGTCAGCTGGTTGCGGCCGGCTGCCTTGGACCGGTACATTGCGTGGTCGGCGTTGCGCATCAGCTCCTCGGGCGTGTCGGCGTCGCCCGGATAGAGCGTGATGCCGACGCTGCCCGACACCGTGACCTGCTCGATCCCCAGCGTGAACGGCGCGCGCAGGGTATCGACGATCTTCTGCGCGGTGTTCTCGACGTGCGACAGCTCGCCGGTTTCGGTCAGGATCACCGTGAACTCGTCGCCACCGAGGCGCGCCACGGTGTCGCCCGGCTGCAGGCATTCCTCGATCCGGCGCCCGGCCTGCACCAGCAGGTTGTCGCCGGCGTCATGGCCGTGCAGGTCGTTGACCTCCTTGAAGCGGTCCAGGTCGATGAACAGCAGCGCCATCCCGCGTGCCGAGGCGCGCGCGTGCTTCATCTCCTGCTCCAGCCGGTCGCGGAACAGCACGCGGTTGGGCAGGCCGGTGACCATGTCGTAGTGCGCGCGGCGCTCCAGCTTTTCGTTGAACTGGCGGATGGTCTGCTCGGCGCGCTTGCGCTCGGAGATATCGGTGGTGAAGCCGTGCCACACGATGCTGCCTTCCGGGCCGCGGGTCGGCTTGGCGGTCAGCTCGCGCCAGCACAGGCCATCACGCGGCAGGTCGACGCGGTATTCGGCGCGCCAGGACGACAGGTTCTCGGCCGAGTGCAGCATCGAGCGGCGCAGGCGCGCCAGGTCCTGGCGGTGGATGCGCGTCAGCACACTGCGGAAGTCGGCCTCGATTTCGATCGGCGAGCGCGCGAACAGCTCGCCCGCCATCGCGCTGACGAAGGGGCAGCTGACGCGCCCGTCCGCATGCATCACCAGCTCGAACAGCACGCCCGGCACCTGCTGGGTAAGCTTGGTGAGCAGGCTGCGGCTGCGCTCCAGGTCGTGCCGCATCTCGGTGGTGACGGTGGTGTCGACCAGGGTGCCGACCATGCGCGTGGCCGCGCCGTTGCTGTCGCGCGCCACCACGCTGCCGCGCGCCAGCACCCAGATCCAGTGGCCGGCCTGGTGCCACAGCCGGTGCTCGTCGACGCAGATGGTGCGGATCCCGCGCAGGCAGGCGCGCAGCGCTTCCTCCACCTTGGGCACGTCGTCCGGGTGCATGCGCTCGAACCACAGGTGGAAATCGTCGCGCGCGTCGCCGGCCAGGCCGATGATCTCCTTCCAGCGGCGCGAATAATGCACCTTCTCGTTGGCGATGTCCCAGTCCCAGATGCCCTCGCCCGAGCTCTCGAGCGCGAAACCGAGCCGCTCCTCGCTGATGCGCAGGTCGGACGCCAGGCGGTCCTGCTCGCGCAGCGCCTGCTCCAGCTCCTCGTTGGCGGCGCGCAGGCCCTCCTTGACCTTCTTGATTTCGGTGATGTCGTACACGGTGCCGATCAGGTCCGTGCAGTTGCCGTGCTTGTCCATCACCGGGGTGATCGACACCACGCCGAACTTGCGCCCGGCGGGGAAGTCGGTGGCCTCGGTCCACTGCACAGGCTTGCCGCGCAGCGAGGCTTCGCGGTAGTGCGCCAGCAGCGCCGGGCGCTGCCACTCGGGCAGCACTTCTTCCAGGTCCTTGCCGAGCACCTCCGATTCGGTCAGGCCGGTCTGTTCGAGGAAGGCCGCATTCACCGACTGCAGGCGGAAGCGGCCGTCCGGCTCGCACGACAGGTGGAACACCGCCTCTTTCATCTTGGCGTACAGGACCGCCAGTTCGCTGGCGTGGGCGCGCGACTCGGCCTCGATCCGCTCGAGGCGCTGCAGGGCCAGCACCATCGAGGTGCTCTCGACCACCACGCACAGCACGCCGATCGGGGCATGGCGCTCGTCGAGAACCGGGGTGAAGGTCAGCTTGCACCAGTGCGGCGAAGCGCTGTTGCTGGCGGCGGCGAAATGGCGGTCGATGCTGTGCGACTCGCCCGACTCCAGGCAGGCCCGCACCGGCGCCGACGCCGCCCGCACCAGCTCCGGCCAGGCGCTCGCCTCGGGATCATCCTGCACCCGGCGGCCAAGCCGCAGGCAGGCGTCGTTGAGCATGTGCGAGCGGCCGCCATCCCACACCAACATCATCGGCAGGGTGGACACGGCGGCGACTTCGCAGACGGCTCGCAGCGGTCCCTGCATCGTACTTTCGGTAGAGCCCGCCTCGTCCGCCATAAGCCTGGTCCTTGCACTAATTATTAGTACATCCGTTTGCCAAGTTTATTCCTTTCATCGCGCTGAGCAGGCGTCGCCCGGCAACCGTGCGCCACATTTTTTTTGCGGGATCGCCCGTGGTTACGGGCTGTCTGGGGCATTTGAGTATCAGCAACAGGATATATGTACTAGTCCCTCCCAAGCCGAATGTGCTATCCGAGCAGGGCAAATGCGCCCCGAACTTCGGTACGTCGCGCCGATGTACCACGCAGCTTCAATCCCTACACTCGATTTCAGTTCCAAGCATCTCAAACGAAGCCGTACCCGATGCCAACCGAGTTCAGACAGGAGCACCGATGCAAACCCGGCAGCAATTGCGGACAACGTTCCGGGATTTCCTGACTGATGACTGTGGTGGAACACACATGGAATACATGCTGATCGCGGCGATGGTCGTCGTGGTGGGCGCACTGGTAGTACTGGCAGTGAGAAAAGTCGGCACCGCAAGTGTTTAAACATAGGTCAAGCTGAACATGGACAAATCTTCTGAATTCGACGCGTTCCTGGAGCTGGCTGGCATGCTGGTCACCGATCCGCGCACCGCGGTGCTGCTGGCCCTCCTGCTGGTAGCCGCGATCACCGATTACCGGACGTTCAAGATTCCGAACTGGCTGACCGGCGGAGGACTTCTGTTCGCACTGGTCTACACCGCATTCGTGCCACCTGTCTACAACGCCACCTGGTTGTGGGCGCCGGCCGGGGCGCTGCTGGGATTTGTTGTGACACTCCCGATGTACGTGCTGCGCACCATGGGTGCCGGCGACGTCAAATTGATGACCATGGTCGGCGCGTTCCTGGGCGTGACCGGCACTCTCTACGCATTGATCTTCAGCTTCGTGACGGCGGGCGTCGCCGCCATCGCGTTCGCCGCCAGCCAGGGCGTCGCGACGCGCATGTTTGGCAACGTGCGCCGGATCCTCCACGGGATGGCCTGGTCCGCGATCGGCGGCGTGCGCCCCACGGCACGGATCGAACAGCATGAATCGGTCGGCAAGCTTGCATACGGCATCAGCATCGCGCTTGGCACCACGATCTATGTCGTCGCCCAGCACTTCAACTTCATTGAGTAATAAGCGAGGTAAACATCATGAAAAACCTGAAAGCAATTGTTCTGATCGTGGTGGCGCTCGGCATGGGCCTTGCCGCTGCCGCGTACGCAACCGGATGGGTCTCACGCCAGGCTGTCTCCTCCAACAAGATCGCGGTAGCGACCGTCGATGTCGAGCTCGGAACTCGCCTCAACAGCCAGATGCTGACCACAACCGATTGGCCAAGCGGCTCCGTTCCACCGGGCGCTTTTACCGACCTGAAGCTGCTTGAAGGACGGACGGTCAAGGTCAGCGTCGCGCGCGGCGAGCCGATCATGGAACGCAAGCTGGCGCCCGTCGGAACCCAGGGGGGACTCTCGGCGGTGATTGCGGAAGGTAAGCGCGCCATGACGGTGCGCGTCAATGACGTCGTCGGGGTCGCAGGATTTGCCCTGCCTGGCACCTACGTCGACGTGATGGTCAATGCCAAGAAAGGCGATGGCAGCGGCGAGGACAAGCTGATCAGCAAGACGGTACTTGAAAAAGTCCTGGTACTGGCGGTAGCTCAGGAAGCGAGCCGCGACGACACCAAGCCGAAGGTCGTAAGCGCTGTGACGCTCGAACTGACGCCCGCCGACTCCGAGAAACTGGACCTGGCGCGGAGCGTCGGCACGCTCTCGCTCGTACTGCGCAACCAGATCGATAAAGCGCTGGTGCAGACCAAAGGAATGACGCAGGCCGAGCTGTTCGGCGCCCCTGCGCCCGTTATCGAGAAGGTGGCCGCAACACGCCCTGTCGCCCGGGCCCGGCCAGCCGTTGTGACGCGTTCGGATTGCGTGGAGATCTTGCAGGATGGTACCAGGGTGTTGAGCTGCTTTTAACAACAACTATAGGAGCTGAGCTGTGAATAATAAGAACATCATGTATGCAGTCGGACTGATGATCGGCGCGCTGATTGGCGCCCATCCAGCCAAAGCTGCAGTGGCGAAGCCAGGCTCCGCCGCACGCCAGCAGTGCACATCCGTCACGGTTCGTGACACTGCCTTTGTCATGCTTGGAAAATCCTCGGTGATTCCACTGAAGTCCCCGGTAACCCGGGTGATCGTGGACGGCCCTCCGGGAGGCGGTTTTGGCCGCCCGGCGCCAGGCGCGCCGGCGGGCCAGGCTGCCTCCCCGGCACCGCAGAATGCGGAGCTGGCACCAAGCGTAGGCGACATGGAAGTTCTCCTTCTCAGCCCGACCGATCTGTTCTTCCGCGGTAAGCGGGCCGGTGCAACCAACGTAATCCTCCAGGATTCGAAAGGCGCCTGCTTTATCCAGGACATCATCGTCACCATCGATCCGCAGACGTTGCAATCGAAGCTGGTTGAGCTGATGCCGGACGAAAAATCGATCATGGTCAAAAGCGCCGAAAACGCGGTGGTCCTGACCGGCACGGTCAACGACACCGCGAACGTCGACGAAGCGGTGCGCATCGCGACCGCCTACAACGACGGAAAGCGGGTGGTCAACCTGTTGCGCGTCAGCGCACCCCAGCAAGTGATGCTGGAAGTGAAAATAGCCGAGGTCAGCAAGAACCTCCTAGACCGCTTCGACATCGATTTCTCGCGCATCTTCACCTCCGCCGATGGCCTGACCGCGAAAATTCTGTCCGGCGTGTTTGGCGGTGGTGCCGCGCTTTCCGGCCGCTTCCACCCTGGCTCCAGCCACCTTTCCGGCCAGACGGGAATCGGCGCGACCGGTGCAAACGGGGCAGCGAACGCCCAGATGTCGGTTTCAGGTGGCGGCGCGACCCTGATCGGTATCGACGCACAGAAAAAAGACGGCCTGGTGCGGGTTCTCGCGGAGCCGAACATCATGGCCATCAGCGGCCAACAGGCAAGCTTCCTTTCGGGCGGCAAGATCTTCATCCCGGTCGCCCAAAGCGCGGATGCTGGAGGATCACGGATAACACTTGAAGAAAAAGAGTTTGGGGTGGGCCTTACCTTCACCCCGACCGTACTGAATGGCACGCGGATCAACCTCAAGCTGGTGTCGGAAGTCTCCGAGCTGTCCCAGACCGGTTCGCCGTTCACGACGGTCGGTGGCGTCACCTCGGTCCTACCCTCGATCACGACGCGCCGGGTCGACACGACCATCCAATTGAACGACGGGCAAAGCTTCGCCATTGCGGGACTGATTCGCAATAACGTCACCGAAACCCTGAAGAAATTCCCTGGTCTGGGCGAGATACCTTTCCTCGGCATGCTGTTTCGCTCGACGGAATTCCAGAATGACCAGACCGAGCTGGTCTTCATTGTGACGCCGCGCCTGGCCAAGCCAATGGCGACAGCGCCAGCCCTGCCGACCGATGTCCACGTCGCACCACGGCGTCCTGATGCCCTCTTCAGGGGCAGCGCCGAAGGCAACACCCGTTCCGGCGTCCCGGCCGAGTCCCGCAAATAAGGAGTGGACATGAAAAAGCTAATTATCTTGACAGCCGTAATGGCCTGCGCAGGCTGCTCGACCACCCCGAACTACGATGCCCGCTTTGGCGACGCCGTGCGCGACGCACGGCTGGCCCAGACCATCAATCCGAATGCCGGGTCAAACCCCGACCAGGTCAGCGGACTGGATGGACCGGCCGCGCGCGAAGCGATGGGCCGTTATCTGCAAACCTTTAAGGAACCGCCTCCTGTCGTCAATGTCATCAATATCGGCGGCGCGATTGGTTCCAAGTAGTTTGCCGGCTTGCCGGCGAAACAGAAACAGACGGCGGCGTGCTGATGCGGCGCCAAATGTTTCGATGGAAGAAACGTGCACAAAAGCGCGGATGCAGTACCTAGGGCAGCAAAACAAGCATTACTCAACTTAAGGAGAACAAAGATGGAATCGTTTCTGACCGCAGCAAAGCGCTTTGCTTCCGATGACGACGGTGCACAAGTCATCGAGTACGCGCTGATCATCGCCGTCGTGTCGATCATTCTGGTCGTCGCGCTGAAAAACCTGACCGGCACCAACTTCAACGGCTTTATCAGCCGTGTCGGCAACTGCCTCACAGGCGGAACCTGCGCTTAGGAAACGGGGCCGCCTTACGGGGCGGCCCCAA
>DASTVB010000107.1:0-7572 GCA_035759315.1 Telluria sp.
GCGGCCTTCTGCGGTGGCGTTATCCGCGACCGGCTGGGTTTCGCCCTTGCCTTCGGTGTACAGGCGGGCTGGGTCCAGGCCTTTCGAGACCAGGTAAGCCTTGACCGCATCGGCGCGGCGCAGCGACAGCTTCTCGTTGTAGGCATTCGAACCGACCGAGTCGGTATGGCCGACGGCGATCATCACTTCGGTGTTCATGCCCTGCAGCTTCATCATCATGTCGTCCAGCGCAGCCTGGCCTTCAGGCTTGACCATTGCCTTGTCGAAGTCGAACAGCGCTTCAGCGGCGAACGATACTTTTTCCGACACCGGCTGCGGCGCCGGCGCAGCTTCGGGCTGGGCCACTACGACCGGCGCCGGCTCGACTGCCGCAGGGGCTTCGATGACGGCCGGGACTACCCGCGCTGCCGCCGGGCGGCCGAATTTCCAGACCAGACTGACCATGGCCGTGTCGACGTCGCCGCGGTTGCCGACGGCGTCGGCGATGCGGTAACGCTCGACCTCGCCGCGCAGCGCCAGGGCTTCGCTCAGCTTGAACTCCATGCCCAGGCCCAGTTTGGCGCCCAGCTTGCGTTCCGACGGATTCGGATCCGTGACCGCATTCAGGCGATTACCGCTGAAGTGGGTGCTGGTCTTCGCATATTGTGCGCCGACGCGGCCCAGCAGCGAGAAGCGCTCGGTTACCGGCAGCTGGCCGACCAGGTCCAGGTTGACTCCGCGGAATCCGGCTTCGCCCCGCAGCGCACCGTTGTTGCTGGTCGTTGCCGCGAAGTCGAACTTGCCCAGGTCGAAGTAGCCAGCTTCGACGGCGATGTAGCGGTTCAGCTGCTTGCCGACGAACACCTTGAATGCGCGGGTGCGTTCGTCTTCCGTGTACCACGGTGCCGTGATCGCTTCGCCATTGGCGGTCAGGCTGCGGATGATGCGCTGGTCGTCAATCGCGGCGCGCGACTGTCCGACGCCGGCGCCGGCGTACCAGGCGCTGTTCGCCCATTCAGGGTTGATGAACGGGGATTCCTTGCTGTCGGCGCTGGTGACTTGGGCGCTGGCCGACATCATGGTCGCGCAGGCCAGGGCGATCGATATGGCGAGTTTGTTTGTTGTGTTCATGACGGTTCTTCTTTTAATGTTATTTCGTGATTTTGTTATTGCGGAGGGTGACCGCGGCGGCCGACAGCACGCGGCCGTTCAGCAGCGTCGTGTTGTCGCCCACCGTGATGGCAGCGGACTGGCCGAGGACCGAGCCGATAAACGCGCCGTTCGCGCCCAGCGTGGTCGGGCCAACCGGCACCCAGTTCACGTCGGCGGCGGTCGCACCATTGGTCAGTTCGACGATCGAATTGGCGGCGGTATTCAGTGTCTGCGCGGTGCGGAAGATGTAGACGCCCGGGCCGTTCAGCTTGAGGGTGCCGGTGATATTGATCGAACCCGCGTAGCAGTAGACGCCAGGGGCGAGCACGAGGCCGCCCAGGTCGATGTCGCCGGCGAAGGTGACGTCGCAGGTGCGGCTATTGGCATCGGTGATCGCGACCTGCAGGTCAGCCAGTGCGTTCTGAAGGATCGCGCCGGATTTGTAGTTGGTGAAGCCGGCAGCCAGCACCGGGTCCGTGGTCTGCGAAGGCGAGCCGACATCGCCGGTGATCAGCGTGGTGCCACCGGCGTTGTTGGTCAGCGCGGTGCCGGCCAGGACCGCGAAGTTAGCAGCGCTGCCCAGATTGACCGAGGCGGTCGCTGGCGGCGCTGGCATGGTGCTGACGGTCAGGTTGGCGCTGGCCGACTTGCCGCTGTGGGTGGCGGTTACCAAGGTGGTTCCGGCGACGATGCCGGTGGCAACGCCGGTGTTCAGCACGGTAGCGACGCTGGTGACGGACGAAGTCCACTGCGAGCTGCCGGTGATCACGGCGGTGCTGTTGTCCGAGTAGGTGCCGGTAGCGACGAACTGCGTGGTGCCGCCGGGGTTGACCGTGGCGTTCGCCGGGGTGACCGTGATGCTCGACAGCGTGGCGGCAATGGTGGTTGCCAGCGAGGTCGCCGATTTGCCGCCGAAACTGCCGGTGATATACGAGGAACCCGCTGCGACGCCGGTGAGGCGGCCGGCGCTGCTGACGCTCACGGCGGCCGGGGTCGCGGAAACGAACGAGGTGTTCGCGGTCACGTCAACCGAGCTGCCGTCGGAATATGCGGCGAGGACCGCGAGCTGGCGCGTAGCGCCAATCTGCAGGGTCGACGTGGCAGGAGTCATCGACAGCGACATCAGGGCTGCAGGTTGGACGTTCAGGGTTGCAGTGCCGCTCAGGCCGCCGGAGGTGGCGCTGATGACGGAGGTGCCAGGCGCCATCGCCTTTGCCATGCCGCCGGAAGCGGCGATGGTCGCCACGTTCGGGGACGCCGAAGCGAAGGTCGACACCGCGGTGATGTCGCGCGTCGTGTTGTTGTCGAAGGTGCCCATCGCTACGTATTGCAGCGAGTTGCCGACATTAAGTGAGCTGACCGCGGGAGCGACAGCGATCGACATCAGCTTGGCCGGCAACACGTTCAGGGTTGCGGAGCCGGATTTTCCGCCAAAGGCAGCTGCAATGAGGGTGGTGCCCGTGTTCACGCCGACGGCGACGCCGGTGTTCGCCTGGATACTGGCGACCGCCGGGGTGGCCGAGGACCAGGCCGCGATGGTGGTGACATCGCGTGCCGAACCATCCGAGTAGACCGCGGTCGCGGTGAATTGCTGGGATGCGCCAATTGCGATCGACTGGGTGGACGGGGTCACCGCCACGCTGGTCAGGGTAGCGGCTGGAATGCCAAGAATAGGGTCGCGACCTTGATCGCTGTTGCCGCCACCGCCGCACCCGGCGAGAAGAGCGGCGCCCAGAAATCCGGCGGAGCAGACTAAGATATTTGTGTAACGTTTAAGGATATTCACTGGTTCTTTCATGTTGTGTGCCGTTTCCGCACTCCTTCGCATGGGCTCATGCCGAAGGGTGGAAACTGGAGCGCCGCGCCTGCTCGGCAGCGGGTTCCGGTCCGCACTATTACTTTTTAGAATCGATGCATCCGTGCGCTACCGCGCATAGGCATCTTTATTTTTACAACCGCGACATATATGCTGTGCGGCAAGGCTTACGTGTTACCCTGCCGGCTCACACACCGTCGGACAGCACAAAGAACACCACCGCATGTCAAGTAAGCACGACCCCAATCAGAACCACCTTCTCGCTGCCCTTCTCGACGCTGAGTTTGACCGCCTCTTCCCTTATCTGGAGCTTGTGCCCCTGCGCCTGGGTGATGTCCTGTGCGAATCGGGAGGCACGCTCGACTATGTTTATTTCCCGACCACGGCGATCATTTCGCTGCACTACCTGCTCGAGAACGGCGGATCGTCCGAGATCGCAGGCGTAGGCAACGAGGGCCTGCTGGGCGTTTCACTCTTTATGGGTGGCGGCAGCACTCCCAGCCGCGCCGTGGTGCAGAGCAGCGGGTTCGGCTACCGCCTGCCGGTGCGGATCCTGATGGAAGAATTCAATCGCGCCGGACAGGTCATGCGCCTGCTATTGCGGTATACCCAGGCGCTACTCACGCACATGTCGCAGACGGCGGTGTGCAACCGACACCATTCGGTGGAGCAACAACTGTGCCGCTGGCTGCTGCTCACGCTGGACCGCTTGGGCTCGAACGAACTGACGATGACGCAGGAGCTGATCGCCAACATGCTCGGCGTGCGCCGCGAAGGCGTGACCGAAGCCGCAGGGCGCCTGCAGGGCTATCAGTACATCAGCTACCGGCGCGGCCACATCACCGTGCTGAACCGCAAGGGCCTCGAAGATAGTGTGTGCGAGTGCTACGACGTAGTGAAAAACGAATTCGCGCGCCTGCTGTCGGATGTGCGCAACCGCCAGCCCGTGGCGGGCGCAGTTGCCAGTCGCGCCGCCTGACCCACCGCCCCATCTTCCCAAGCGAAGGCTCTCTTTATTATGCAAAGCATTAAACAACCGTCGGCCGAAGGGCTGATGCGGGTCGGGTTCGCCGTCACGCTGATCGTCCTGCTGCTGGTGGGCGCGATCGCGCTCGACGACGCCGGAAGCGGCTCCGAAGCCGCGGTCCAGATCCAGATCAGCATCATGCTGCTGCTGTGCTTCCTCGCAGCCCTGCTGTTCCACGCGATGCGCCGCTCGGCCGCGCCCGAATCGCGGCATGCCCCCCTGATCAAGCCGGGCGCCTTGCAGGACGCGATTTTCAGGAGCGCCAATTTTTCGAGCATCGCGACCGACGCCGAAGGCGTGATCCAGATTTTCAACGTGGGTGCGGAACGCATGCTGGGGTACGAAGCCGGCGCCGTGGTGGACAAACTCACGCCCGCAAATATTTCAGATGCGCAGGAGCTGATCGTGCGCGCCGCGGCGCTCAGCGCCGAATTCGGCACCGCGATCCGTCCCGGCTTCGACGCGCTCGTATACAAGGCGGTGCGCGGGATCGAAGACATCTACGAGCTGACCTACATCCGCGCCGACGGCACGCGCTTTCCGGCGCTGGTGTCGGTCACGGCGCTGCACGGCCCGGAAGGCGAGGTCATCGGTTTCCTGCTGATCGGCACCGACAACACCGCGCGCAAGCAGGTTGAAGCGGAACAGGGGCGCCTCGACCAGCGCCTGCGCGACCAGCAGTTCTATACGCGCTCGCTGATCGAATCGAACATCGACCCGCTGGTCACCACCGACCCGCGCGGCATGATCAGCGACGTCAACCACCAGATGGAATTGCTGACCGGCCGCACCAGGGATGAGCTCATCGGCGCGCCGTTCAAGTGCTGCTTCACCGAGTCGCAGCGGGCCGAGGAGGTGATCACGCGAGTCCTGGCCGAAAGCAAGGTGACGGACTACGAGCTGACCGCGCTTGCGCGCGACGGCAGGGAAACGGTGGTGTCGATCAACGCCGCCACCTTCCACGATCGCGACCGCCAGCTGCAGGGCGTGTTCGCGGCCGCGCGCGACGTCACCGAACGCAAGCACATCGAAACCGCGCTGCAGGAAACCAATATCGACCTGAAGGCGGCGCGGGAAGCGGCCGAGAAGGCCAACCGCGCCAAGTCCGAATTCCTGTCGAGCATGAGCCATGAGCTGCGCACGCCGCTCAACGCCGTGCTGGGCTTCGCGCAGCTGATGGCGTCGGACGTGCCACCACCGCCGCCTCACCAGCAGCGCTCGATCGACCAGATCCTCAAGGGCGGCTGGTACCTGCTGCGCCTGATTAATGAAATCCTCGACCTGGCCATGATCGAATCGGGCAAGGTGACGATGTCGCAGGAATCGATGTCGATGACCGATGTGCTGCAGGACTGCAAGGCGATGATCGAGCCGCAGGCGGCCAAGCGCGGCATCGCGATGACCTTCCCGGCGTTCGACAATGTGTTCTTCGTCCACGCGGACCGCACCCGGGTCAAGCAGGTCATGATCAACCTGCTGTCGAACGCGATCAAATATAACGGCAGCGGCGGGCAGGTCGATGTGCGCTGCACGCTGAGCGGCGTGGACCGTGTCCGGATCAGCGTCAGCGATACCGGCGCCGGCCTGTCGGAGAGTCAGCTGTCGCAGCTGTTCCAGCCGTTCAACCGCCTCGGCCAGGAAGATGGCGTCGAGGAGGGCACCGGCATCGGGCTGGTGGTCACCAAGCAGCTGGTGGAGCTGATGGGCGGCCAGATCGGCGTCCGGAGCGAAGTCGGGGCCGGGACCGAAGTCTGGGTCGAATTCGCCGCATCGGGCGCGCCCGCGCTGGCGCCTGAAAATATCAACGATGTGCCGCTGGAACGCTCCCAGGCCGTGCCGCGCGCGTTCGGCGAACAGCCGACCCTGCTTTATGTCGAGGACAACCCGGCCAACCTGGTGCTGGTCGAGCAGCTGATCGCACGCCGCGGCGACCTCAAGCTGCTGACTGCAATCGACGGCCACCTCGGCGTCGAGCTGGCGCGGGCCTACCTGCCGGACGTCATCCTGATGGACATCAACCTGCCAGGCATCAGCGGCTACGGCGCACTGCGCCTGCTGCGTGAAGATCCTGCCACCGCGCATATCCCGGTGCTGGCGCTGTCCGCCAACGCGGTACCGCGCGATATCGAAAAGGGGCTGGAAGCCGGCTTTTTCCGCTATCTCACCAAGCCGATCCGGGTGCGCGAATTCATG
This sequence comes from Telluria sp., assembly GCA_035759315.1. GTDB lineage: Bacteria > Pseudomonadota > Gammaproteobacteria > Burkholderiales > Burkholderiaceae_D > Telluria. The sequence goes on from DASTVB010000107.1 coordinate 6,168, forward strand.
GATGCGCTTGACGTAGCCCTGCGTCACGCCGCCGAGTACAACCTGATTCAAGCATCCGAACCCGGCGCCAGCGCCGAATCAAAACCCGAGGAACAGTCATGTTAGAAGTTTCCGAAATACTGCAGGCAAGCATACTGATCGTCGACGACCAGGAAGCCAACGTGATGCTGCTCGAGCAGATGCTGCGCAACGAGGGCTACACCAACATCGTGACCACGCAGCAGCCGAAGCTGGTGCGGGCGATGCACGAAGCGCAGCGCTTCGACCTGATCCTGCTCGATCTCCAGATGCCGGAGATGGACGGCTTCGAGGTGATCGAAGCGCTCAAGGACGTCGAGCTCGCGAGCTATTTGCCGGTGCTGGTGCTGACCGCGCAGCCCGGACACAAGGTGCGCGCGCTGAAGGCCGGCGCCAAGGACTTCGTCAGCAAGCCGTTCGACCTGGTCGAAGTGCAGACGCGCATCCACAATATGCTGGAGGTGCGCCTGCTGTACCGCAAGCTGGACGAGCACAACCGCAAACTGGAGCAGGTGGTCCTGGAGCGGACCGCCGAATTACGCGAGAGCGAAGCGCGCTTCCAGCGCTTCACCGAGCTGTCCTCCGACTGGTACTGGGAACAGGATGCCGAAGGACGGTTGACGCAGTTCTCCGGCCCGGTCGAAGAAATGCTGGGACTGGGCGAGGCCGCCGGCACGCCGGCGTGGAATGCGGCGGAGCGCGCCGAGCTCGACGCCATGATCTCCAATCGCCAGGCTTTCCTCGATTTCGTCTACTCCCGCACCTATGCGGATGGCCGGGTCCAATACCTGCAGGTGAGCGGCGAGCCGATGTTCGACGCGGCCAGCGCATTCATTGGTTACCGCGGGATCGGACTCGATGTGACGGACCGCATGCAGCGCGCCGCCTGACAAATCGCTCCGTTCTCCCTTGCGGAGCACGGGCGCCTTTGCTATAGTTCGCCTCCGCTTCGGCGCCACCCTGGATCTCCGGTCACACGGATGAGTTGGAAAGTGTGGCGCAAGAGCCGGGAAGTGGAAAAAAAGGGGTTGACGAGGATCGGGCAACACCGGATAATCTCACCTCTCTGCTGCTGACAAACACAACGCTTTGTCGACGAGTAGCAGGCAGTACCGAACACAAGTTCTTTAACAATCAACAGTCGATAAGTGTGGGCGTTTGATGAAGATGCCGCGGATTTCGGTCCGCGAATACTCAAAATATCAAATGTTCACAAAACAAATTAAACGTGAGTCTCGCAAGAGACAATCGTCAGTATGTTGAGTGAGCGACCCGGCAGCAATGCCGGTGGCAGAAATGCCAACAAACAGAGATTAAACTGAAGAGTTTGATCCTGGCTCAGATTGAACGCTGGCGGCATGCTTTACACATGCAAGTCGAACGGCAG
>DASTVB010000108.1:0-16440 GCA_035759315.1 Telluria sp.
AATGCGCACCAGAGCGAGCACCCCGTGCAGCATCGACCGGTTGGCGACGATGAGCCCCAGGCTGCCAATGACGAGGGCGGTGAACGCCAGCGCGCGCGCTTCGGCATCGGTCCTGCCGATCGCCATCCCGTGGAAGAACACGAAGGCGACTGCCGCCAGCAGCCCGCATCCCTGCAGCACCGCCAGCAGGACGCTCGCGGCCCCGAACAGGCGGTCGTTCACGCCGCGCGGAGGGCGCCGCATGATGTCCGGCTCCGCTTCCTCCGCCTCGAACACCACGGCGCAAGTCGGGTTGATGATCATTTCGAGGAACACGATATGGACCGGGGCGAACGCCAGCGGCGTCCCGAATACCAGCGGCAGCAGCGTCATGCCGGCGATCGGGATGTGGACCGCGACCACGTAGGTCATCGCCTTGCGCACGTTATCGTAGATCCGGCGGCCCAGCCGCGCCGCGTGCACGATGGAAGTAAAGTCGTCGTTCAGCAGCACCAGCGAGGACGCCTCGCGCGCGACGTCCGTTCCGCGCTCGCCCATGCTGATGCCGATATGCGCCGCCTTCAGGGCGGGCGCGTCGTTCACGCCGTCGCCGGTCATCGCCACCACCTCGCCGTTGGCCTTGAAGGCGTTCACCAGCCGCAGCTTCTGCTCGGGCAGGATACGCGCAAACACGTGCACCTCGCCCACCGAGGAGCGCAGGCGCTCGTCCGGCATGGCATCGAGTTCGGTTCCCGTCAGGACCCGGCCCGCCGGCAAGCCCGCTTCGCCCGCGATCGCCTGCGCCGTTACCGGATAGTCCCCGGTGATCATCACCACCCGGATGCCGGCCTGGTGGCACTCCGCGACTGCATTGCGCACATGGGGCCGCAGCGGATCTGCCAGCCCCACCACTCCCAGCCACTCGAGCTCGAAGTCCGCGGGACTCGCAGGCCAGTGGCCACCGGGATGGCGCGCTTTCGCCACACCCAGCACCCGCATGCCGCGCCGCGCGAGTTCCTGCACCTGTTGCAGCACCTGCCCGGTAGTCTGGAGGTCCAGCCTGCACAGGCTCGCCACCGCTTCGGGGGCGCCTTTGACCGCGACCACGAACCCGGTGTCGTTGTCGGCCTTCCAGATGTGCGTCATCGCCATGAGCTGCCGGGTGAGCGGATATTCATGCACCAGGGACCATCCGCTGTGGGCGTCGCGCCAGTCCGGCGCGCGGTCGGCGAGACAGCGGTGGAATGCCTTTTCCATCGGGTCGAACGGACTCGCTTCGCTGGCCAGCACCGTATATTCGATCAGTTCATGCACTGGGGCGGGCACCTCGCAGCCCGGCAAATCGAGCGCATGCACCTGGTGGTCCGTGATGACCGCCTTGACCGTCATGCGGTTCTCGGTGAGCGTGCCGGTCTTGTCCACGCACAGCACCGTGGCCGAGCCGAGCGCCTCGATCACCGCGGTGCGGCGCGTCAGTACCCGGTTCTTCGAGATCCGCCACGCGCCCAGGGCCATGAAAACGGTCAGGATGACGGTGAATTCCTCGGGCAGGATCGACATGGCCAGCGTGATCCCGGCCAGGAGGCCGTTCAGCCAGTCGCCGCGGTTCCATCCATACAGGACCAGGACCAGCAGCGAGAGCGTGGCGCCGATCAGCGCAAAACGCTTGACCAGCCCGCGGATCTCATCCTGGAGCGGGCTTCGCTGCGGCGCGAGCTCCTGCAGCGAACGCCCGATCCTGCCGATTTCGGTGGCGCCGCCGGTCTTGGTAACGCGCACCAGGCCGCCGCCCTGAAGCACCATTGAACCGGAAAACACGCGGTGCGTCGCATCGCTTGCGGCGGCGTCCTCGGGATGCGGCGGGCGCCCGCCAGCCTCCTTCGACACCGCCGCGGACTCGCCGGTCAGCAGCGACTCGTCGATCAGCAGGTCGTGCGACTCCACCACGTCGCCGTCCGCCGCCACCCGGTCGCCTTCTTCCAGCACCAGCAGGTCGCCGACCACGACCTCGCGGCCGGGAATCCGTACCTGTTCCGCGCCGCGCAGCACGAGGGCGCGCGGACTGGAGAGGTCCTTGAGGGTCTCCAGCACGCGTTCCGTCCGGCGTTCCTGGACGATCGTGATCCCCATGGTGATGACCACGAAGCCGAGCAGCATCAGCGCATCGGCGCGGTCGCCCAGAACAAGGTAGATCGCCCCGGCAGCGAGCAGCAGCAGGAACATCGGTTCGCGCATCACTTCGAGGACGATATGGAGGATGGTGCGCCGCTTTTTCGCCGGCAGCTCGTTGTAGCCGTCCCGGCGCAGCCTGGCCGCGGCTTCGTCGGCGGACAGACCGGTTGCACCGTCGATGCGATCGTCCATGGCGGGCTTTTACGAACCGTCCCGGGCCGGTGGGTCCGGCGGCCGGCGAGCCAGGTCGAGCCGCAGCCCCACGGTCTCGTCATCGATCGGTTCCAGGTCGAAGCCCATGCGCCGTGCCAGCTGCAGCATGCGCGTGTTGTGCGCCAGGGCTTCGCCAGCCAACTGGCGGATGCCGCGATCGCGGCAGTAGTCGATCAGCTTGCGCATGAGGATGGGCCCCAGCCCCTGGCCCTTGATGTCGGAGCGCACGGTGACCGCGAAGTCGGCCACCTGGTTGTCGGGGTCGGCGATGGCGCGCGCCACGGCGAGCGTTTCGAAGCTGCCGTCGGCGCGCTGGCGGGCCGCGATGAAGGCCATCTCGCGGTCGTAGTCGATCTGGGTGAAGCGCGCGAGCTGGGACGGCTGGAGTTCGCGCACCCGGACGAACATCCTGTAGCGCACATCCTCCGGATCCAACGCATTGAAGAAGGCGATGTGCTCCGGCCCGTCCTCCGGGCGGATCGGGCGCAGCAGGATCGGCTGGCCCTGCCAGGTGATCCACTCCTCCAGTTCCTCCGGATAGGGACGGATCGCGAGCCGGTCGATGCCACTCGTCCCCGGCGCCTGCGCAACCAGCCGCACCCGGGCGTCGAGGGCAACCACCCCTCGGCTGTCGGCGAGCAAGGGATTGATATCGAGTTCGGCTACTTCCGCCAGGTCGGTGACGAGATGGGAAACGCGGATCAGCGTGTCGCAGATGGCGTCGAGGTCGGCGGGCGGCCGCCCGCGGTAGCCAGCGAGCAGCCTGGACACGCGGGTGCGCGAAACCAGGTCGCGCGCCAGCACCATGTTCAGGGGCGGCAGCGCCACCGCGTGGTCGGCCATCACTTCGACCGCAATGCCGCCCTGCCCGAACAGGATCACCGGCCCGAACACCGGGTCGGTCGTGACGCCGACGATCAGCTCATGGGACTGGGGCCGGCGCGCCATCGCCTGGACCGTGAACCCGCGCAGGCGCGCCAGCGGCTGCAGCTCCGCCAGGCGCTTGAGCATGGCCGCCGCGGCGGCGGCCACCGCGTCCGGCGTGTCCAGGTCGAGCGCCACGCCGCCGACATCGGACTTGTGCGTGATGTCCGGCGAGAGGATCTTGAGCGCGACGGGAAAGCCGATCTCGCCGGCATGGAGCACTGCCTGCTCCACCGTATCGGCAACGCAGGTGGCGACCGTCGGAATGCCATAGGCGGCAAGCAGGCCCTTGGCCTCCGCCTCGGACAGCATTTCCCTGCCTTCCGCAAGCGCGGCGGCGATGATCCCGCGCGCCCTGGCATGGTCGGGGACGGCGCCTGCGGGCGAAGCTGGCGGCACCTGCATCAGCAGGTCCTGGTTGCGGCGGTACTGCACGATCTGCATGAAGCTGGCCACTGCGTCTTCCGGCGTGTCGTAGCCGGGAATGCCGGCATCCGAGAAGATGCGGCGCGCCTGCGCTACGGCATCGCCGCCCAGCCAGCAGGCGATGACGTTGCGCGAGGCCTGCGCCGCCAGCGGCGCCAGGGCGGCGGCGATGTCTGCGCTCGGCACTACCGCCGTCGGCGCGTGGATGAACAGGATGGCGTCCGCCTGCGGCTCATGCAGCAGCACCTCCATCGTCCTGAGGTAGCGCTCCACCGGAGCGTCGCCGATGATGTCGACCGGATTGGCGTGCGACCAGGTGGATGGCAGCAAGGTACCGAGCTGGCGCAGGGTGTCGGCGGAAAGCGCGGCGAGACGGCCGTTGCGGTCGATGAGCGCATCGGTGGCCATCACGCCCGGACCGCCGCCGTTGGTCATGATCGCCAGCCGGTCGCCGGCCAGGGGGCGCGAGTGGGCCAGCGTCTCCACTGTCCCGAACAATTCGGTCGTCGAGAACACCCGGACCATCCCGGCGCGGCGGATCGCCGCATCGTAAACGTCGTCCGAACCGGCCAGGGCGCCGGTGTGCGAGGCGGCGGCCTTTGCGGCTTCCGGGGCGCGGCCCGCCTTGACGACGATGACCGGCTTGCTGCGCGCGGCGGCACGCGCCGCCGACATGAACTTGCGCGCGTGCCGGATGTCTTCGATATACAGCAGGATCGCGCTGGTTTCGCCGTCGCTGGCCAGGTAATCCAGCATGTCGCCGAAATCGACGTCGGCGCCATCGCCCAACGAGACGAACTTCGAAAACCCGATGCCGCGTGAATTGGCCCAGTCCAGCATGCCCGTGACCAGTGCGCCGGACTGCGATACGAAGGCGATCTTGCCCCGCATGGCGCCGGTGTGCGCGAAACTGGCATTCAGGCCAATGCGCGGAATCAGCAGGCCGACGCAGTTGGGGCCGAGCACGCGCAGCAGGTGGGGCCTGGCGGCATCGAGCATCAGCTGCTTCATGCTTCGGCCGTGCGAATCGGTAAGCGCGGAGAGGCCCGACGTAATCACGACCGCCGCCCTGGTCCCGCGCGCGCCCAGCTCCGCGATGATGCCCGGCACCGTGGCAGGCGGCGTGCAGATCACGGCAAGGTCCGGAACAAGTGGGAGCGCGGCGACGTTCGCATAAGCCTGGAAGCCGGCGATGGCGCTGTACTTCGGGTTCACCGGGAGCAGCTGGCCCGCGTACTTGGCCTCGATCATGTTGCGCATGACGGTTTCGCCCACGCTGTGCGGACGCTCGGAAGCGCCGATCACGGCAACCGAATGCGGGTCGAACAGGTATTGGAGGTTTCTGATGCTCATGTCGCGCGCCCAAGTGGAACTCCGCAGCAAAGTGTGCGCTGCCCGGCGGCCGATGACAAGCCGGGTGCATCCATGACATGACATTTCTTATGGACATCATCCACGGGACAGTTCGCGCCATCTCTTCCGTGTGTGTGAGCAGCCGAACTGTTCCAGCGGCAGTCGCCGGGCATACTTTCCAGCATCAATTGCACAAGGAAGTCGATGCGGATCCTACTCACCTACCTTCGGCCGCACTGGAGGCTCGCGCTGCTTGCCCTCCTGCTGGCGGCGACAAGCCAGGTGCTGGCGCTGATCGATCCCATCATCTTCGGCAAGATCATCGACGGCTACGCGATCAACCGCGGCGGCAAGACCGACGACGAGCTGGTTGCCGGAGTTCTGGCCCTCCTCGGGCTGGCGGTGCTGGTGGCGGTGCTGTCAAGGCTCGCGAAAGCGCTGCAGGAATACGTGACGCGGCTGGTGGTGCAAAAGCTGGGCACGCAAATCTTCAACGACGGCCTGCGCCAGCTGCTGCGGCTGCGCTTCCAGGAATTCGAAGACCTGCGCAGCGGCGAGAGCCTGTCGCTGCTGCAGAAGGTGCGGGCCGACAGCGAGCGCTTCATCAACTCCTTCATCAATACGGTATTTGCCGCGACGGTGGGCATCGCGTTCCTGACCTGGTATGCGGTTACCAAGCACTGGCTGCTGGTGCCGGTGTTCTTCATCGGAGTGCTGGTTCTCGGTGGCTTGACCGGCCTGCTCAGCCGCGAAATCAAGACGCAGCAGCGGTCGATCACGCGCGAGACCAACCGCAACTCCGGCTTCATCACCGAATCGCTGCGCAACATCGAGTTGATCAAGAGCCTTGGACTGACCTTCCCCGAGATCCGGCGCCTGCAGGCGCAAACCGAGGAGATTTTCGCGCTGGAGATGGAAAAGGTAAAGCGCGTGCGGATGCTGTCCTTCTTGCAGGGCGTGACCCTCAGCCTGCTCAAGTTAGGCGTGCTGTTTGCGCTGCTGTGGCTGATCTTTCGCGACGTGCTGAGTCCCGGCGAGCTGATAGCGATGCAGTTCATCTCCGTCGCCATCTTCGCGCCGCTGCAGGAACTGGGGAATATCATCCTGGCGTACCGGGAGGTCGACGCGTCGCTGCTCAACTTCGAAGCGCTGATGAAAAGGCCGATCGAGCGCGGGCCGCAGTCGCCAGTCGAAATCGGGCCGGTATCGCGGGTGCGCTTTGCCGATGTGAGCTTCCGCCACAAGAACGCCAAGGAGGATGCCTTGCAGGGCGTGTCGTTTTCGGCCGAGCTCGGGGAAACCATCGCCTTCGTCGGGCCGTCCGGCTCGGGCAAGTCGACGCTGGTGAAGCTGCTGGTGGGCCTGTACACGCCGGGCAGCGGCGAGGTGTTCTACAACGACATCTCAACCAGGGACATGCGTTTCAATCCGGCGCGGCGCCAGATTGGACTGGTGACGCAGGACACGCACCTGTTTGCGGGGACGATCCGCGCCAACATCCAGTTCGTGCGGCCGGACGCGACCGATGCGGAGATTGTGGAAGCGATGGAGCAGGCGTCGTGCGCCTACCTGCTGAACAAATCGCCCGACGGGCTGGATACGACCATCGGCGAAATGGGTGTGAAGCTGTCAGGTGGAGAGAAGCAGCGGCTGTCGATTGCGCGCGCGCTGATACGGCGGCCGCGCCTGATGATCTTCGACGAGGCGACGTCGGCGCTCGACTCGATTACCGAGGAGCAGATCACGGAGACCATGAGGGCGATTTCGCAGCGAGGTTCGCAGATCACGATCCTGATCGCGCACCGGCTGTCGACCATCATGCATGCCGACACCATCTTCGTGCTCGAAAAGGGCCGCATCGTCGAAAGCGGCAGCCACGCCGAGCTCCTGGAGCGCAAGTCGCTGTACTACGCCCTGTGGCGCCAGCAGATCGGCGAACGCCCCGGCGCCCCTCCCGCAGAATAGCCTCCGTCGTCCCAGCGAAGGCTGGGACCCATACGCCGCTATCGAAGCCAGTTTCGCGGGGTCGCCCACGGCTCCCCAGAAACCGCCAGCGCGCGGCCGGCATCGATCACCGGTAAAACGGCTCGACCTTGCCCTTCAGCTTGATCATCAGCGGATTGCCCTTCCGGTCCCGCGTCTTGCCCGCGGCAACCTTGATCCAGCCTTCGCTGATGCAGTATTCCTCAACGTCGTTGCGCTCCTTGTCGTTAAACCGGATGCCGACGTCGCGCTGGAACACGGACGCATCGTGGAATGGGCTGCGCGGATCGATCGACAGGCGATCGGGGAATGGTGGGAGTGTGGTGGTATCGTTCATCCGGCAATTATCCCCCATGAATCACTATTGATACAACGTCCACCGAGCCCGTCTAATTCCCAGCGTTGAAATTGGCAGGGGTCGGGCTCCCCGGGCATCAAAAACTTGCGGCCACTCAACATCTTGGATCAGCACCTCGGCACGATATGAGTCCGACATCCGCTCGTAAGAGGCTTTAAATGTTGACTATCGATAAACAGGGCCGCGTCCTGAACCCTCGCGTGACTATTTCGATCCGCCCTAATATTGAACGCGGCGCGATGCTCCAAGTCCGGGGACTCATCGTCCACCAAACCGGCGGATCAACCCGAGAGTCCAGCCTGAGCAGTTACTTGGCTCCCAAATCAAATGGAGCGCACTTCTTGATCGATAAAGATGGAACCATCCTCCAAACGGCCTCTTTGCTCAAGCACACGTGGCACGTCGGCTCTTTGCGGGCACGCTGCCTGGCTGAATACCGTTGTACCAAAACGGAGCTCCAAACGTTGGCCAGGTTCAATCCAAAGGCAGAGAATAGGATGGAGATGAAAAAGGCAGTACCTGCCCGATACCCGGCAAACCACGACAGTATTGGGATTGAGCTGGTCGGGGCAGTAGTAACGTCCAACGGAACGGCGCCGGCGGAAAAGGGAGTGTATGAGCAGGTGACTGCGGAGCAAAATAAATCGCTGGGATGGCTCGTGCAAGAGCTTAAGCAGACATTTCGAGTACCCGTGTCTGAAGTATTTCGGCATCCTGACGTATCGCGAAAAAATCCGACCGAGGCAGCGAGCGCGAAATGGTGAAATTCATAATTCCGCTGGCAGTCCTTGTGGCCAACCTGTTCCAGTCCGCATTCGCTGACGGCGTCGCACCGGAGATGAAGCCGTTCAAGCTTCCCGAAATTGCCACCGTTACGATTAAGGAGAACGGTGCCCGTTCGCCAGCCGCACGTCAGGCGGATCAAGGCTGCGGTGGATTCTTACTGAGCAAGCGTGACATTACCGATTTCTGGCGACGCGCTGGCGAGGTGAGCGAACACGATTACCATCACATGCTCGATTGGTCCCCCTGCTATGCCAGCGGCACGCTTAGGTTGAAAAATGGGATGACCGGCATATGGGGGATACACCAATACCGGGGCGGCTCGATCAAGTTCAGCGACGGAAAAACGATCTATCTGCACTGCCCTTCATGCAAATCTAGGCCATTTCAGCCGCAGTAGCACTTACTTTTTGCTCGAACGGATCCGGCTCCGGGCGAAGAAATACGACCCGAGTCCCAGCACGATGAGGGCCAACGGAATCGCTCCGGGCTCGCTGTCGGCGTAAATTTTGAACGCCATGAGGGCAAATCCGATCACTATGGCAATCAGCGACATCAGTTTAAGTGTATGCATTTCAGCTCCTTATAGGGTGCTCGTGCTTGTCCGCCTGACTAGCGTACGGAAACACCTTCTTTCGTCTACTCCACAGTTCCACCGTCCGCATCCAAGAGCTCGACACCAAAAAGTTTGTTATACAACCCTTCGATTGATTTGATCTCCTGAAATTTTGAGGCTTGAAGTACTCGAATTTCTGGCCGCACCTTCTTAACCCCAGTCGCATCGCCTTTGGTGTGTTTAGCCATTCTCAGTTCCTCAAGGGAATGCAACGGTTTGCCCGGACTCTCGCCAAAAAACAGGAACGGCCCAAGCTCCATCGTCCTCTCGTCAAATCGAATCCAAATGACACACCCTGACGGCTTCCGCCCGAGTCCTAGGTGTATTTTTTGAACCGATGTCTTGGCCGATCTCGATGAGGCCTTGAGTTGGACATGACGAGTAATCCCACGGTCTTCGAGGACCAAGTCGTGCCCGGATCGATCAATCGATGGTTGTGAAACTTCGAGATTGGCATCGTGCCGGAGCCAGGAATGCTTCAAGAGCTCGCCAATCAAAAGGTGTTCGAGCAACCGTTCACGATAAACGGACTGAACGGAATGAAGGTTCACGGTATTCAGCGTCGAGGTATCAGGATTGAGTGGCTTGTTCAAAATGTGAGAGCGCTATTTTTCGATTGACTTTAAAGACCTCACGACATTCAACATTGACGAGTTCCGCACATCGCAACCAGTTACGGTGCCATCAGCCAGGGACACCCGAATAGACCTACCGATTGCCATTGGAATTCCGCCATCTGAAGGGAAGTATGAATCTCAATGGTGCCATGTGGATTCACTTACGGCAATACCGGATATCCGCCTCAGGACTTGGAAGCGAAAAAGGCCTGAGGATCTATCCACTAAGTTGACCATTCATCCCGGTTTTCTGCCGTTCATCACGGAAACCTGCCACTCGTTTCTCATCAATATCCTCGCCGCTGTGCCCCGGATATCTTTCGATGCGTGGTGGTGCATGTGCGCCCCCAACGAATACACCAACAAGAACAGACCTTCAGGAGCGGCCCATGCTATCGATCAAGCAGCTGAACAAGACCTACGCCAACGGCGTCCACGCCACCAACAACGTCAGCCTGGAGATCCCGACCGGGATGTTCGGCCTGCTCGGACCGAACGGGGCCGGCAAGTCGTCGCTGATGCGGACCATCGCCACGCTGCAGGATCCCGATAGCGGCAGCATCCACTTCAACGGGATGGACGTCCTCAAGGACAAGGAAGGCCTGCGCCGCCAGCTGGGCTACCTGCCCCAAGACTTCGGCGTCTACCCGAAAGTGAGCGCGTTGGAGCTGCTGAACCACTTTGCGGTCCTGAAGGGGCTAACCCGGCGTGGCGAGCGCAAGGAGATGGTCGAAGCCCTCCTGCACCAGACCAACCTGTGGGATGCGCGCAAACGCGCCGTGGCGAGCTACTCCGGCGGCATGCGCCAGCGCTTCGGCATCGCGCAGGCGCTGCTTGGCGCGCCGAAGCTGGTGATCGTCGACGAGCCGACGGCCGGCCTGGACCCGCAGGAACGCAACCGCTTCCTGAATCTGCTGGCGAAGATCGGCGAGAACGTGGTCGTGATCCTGTCCACCCACATCGTCGAAGACGTGACCGACCTGTGCCCGCGTATGGCGATGATCGCCAACGGCAAGGTGCTGGTCGAAGGCCGCCCGCAGGACTCGATCGAGAAGATGCATGGCCGCGTATGGCGCCGCACCGTCGACGAGGCCGAGCTGGAAGAGTTCCAGAACCGCCTGGTGGTGCTGTCCACCCGCCTGGTCGGCGGCAAGCCGCAGATCAATGTGTTCGCCGACATCCAGCCGGACGCCGGCTTCGCGCACGTGGAGCCGGACCTGGAAGACGTCTATTTCCTGCAATTGCGGGCCACGCAGCAAACCGCGGCTCACGCTTAAAGGAACGATCATGTGGCAAGAATTCTTCCGCTTCGACCTTAAATACCAGCTGCGCCAGCCTTTGCTGTGGGTGATCACCTTCATGCTGATGCTGATGGCCTTCCTCACCGCCAGCAATGACGGCTTCCAGATCGGCGGCAGCATCGGCAACATGCACCTGAACGCGCCGGTGGCCATCGCCAGGCAGCTCAGCGTGCTCACCATGATCTCGATGTTCCTGGTAACCGTGTTCATCGCGGGCGCGGTCCTGCGCGACAACGAAGTCGGCATCGCCGACATGCTGTTCGCGACGCCGGTGCGCAAAACGAATTACCTGTTCGGCCGTTTCATGGCCGGCTTTGCGGTGTGCCTTGCGCTGTTCGCCCTGATCACGCTGGCGATGATGGCCGGCTCCAGCCTCCCGTCGATCGATCCGGAGCGTGTCGGCGCGTTCTCGGTGCACCCGTATGCGTGGAGCTTCGCGGTCTTCGTCATTCCCAACCTGCTGTTCATCGCGGCGCTGCTGATGCTGCTGGCCGCGACCACGCGCTCGGTCATCATGGTGTACGTGGGCGTGCTCGCTTTTACCGTCCTTTGGGGGATGGGCTTCACCCTGAGCAAGGATGGCAACGGCGAATCGCTGGCCGTGCTGCTCGATCCGTTCGGCATTCGCGTCCTGTCGCAGCTGACGCGCTACTTCACCAGCGCGCAGGCGAATGTGGACCTGCCCTCCTTCTCCGGCATGCTGATGCTGAACCGGGCGATCTGGATGGGCGTGGCGCTGGCGATGGTGGCCGCCACTGTCGCATTCTTCAAGCCGCAGCACGCCGGTTCCGGCAAGCGCTGGTTCGGCAAGGCTAAGCCGGCCGCACCGGCGGCACGCACCGCCCCAATGGGGCCGGCGCCACGCATCGCCCCGCGCTTCCACCGCTCGACAGCGATCAGCCAGTGGTGGCAAGTGCTCTGCTTCGACGCCAAGGGCGTCATCCGCAGCCTGCCCTTCCTGGTGATGCTGCTGCTCGCGATGGCGAACTTCTTCGTCAACTATGCGGTTGGCGGCATGCGGTTCGACAGCATCCCGTATCCGCTCACCCGCATCATGATGGAAGAGCTGAACGGGAGCATCAACGCGGTGCTGGTGCTGGTCCTGATCTTCTACAGCGGCGAACTGATTTTCCGCGAGCGCCAGGTCAAGATCGCCGACGTCAATGACGCGATGCCGGTGCCGACCTGGATTCCGCTTTCGGCGAAAGCCGGTGCGCTGGTCGCCGTCATCTTCGCCTTCCTGACCGTGGGTGCACTGGGCGGCGTCGCGATCCAGCTGATCGTCGGTGGCGCACCGGTCGAGGGCATGCTCTACCTGAAGGACACGCTGATCAACTCGATGTACTTCATCCTGATGGCGCTGGCGATCCTGTCGATCCAGGCCATCACCAACAACAAGTACCTCGGCTACGTGTTCGCCATCGCGCTGATGATGTCGGAAACCGTCCTCAATGGCCTGGACCTGAACCATCGCCTGGCGAGCTTTGCATCGCTGCCGCCGCTCACCTACTCCGACCTGAATGGCTATGGCCACTACCTCACCGGCTGGAGCTGGTTCGCGCTGTACTGGGGCTTCGCCGCCGTCGCCCTGCTGATCCTGGCGCAGGCCTTCTGGGTACGCGGACTGGCGCCTGGCGTGCGCGCACGCTTCGGCCTGGCCATGCGCCGCCTGAACGGCAAGGCGGGAGCTGCGCTGGCGATCTGCCTAGCAGCGTGTTTCGCAACCGGCAGCTGGATCTACCACAACACCAATGTGCTGAATCGCTACCAGTCGAACGAGATGGCGCTCGACATGCGCGCCGACTACGAAAAGCTGTATCGCCAGTACCTGAAGCAGCCCGACCCGAGCATCACCAGCGTGCGTGCCGACGTGGACATCTACCCTGCGGAGCGCAAGGTCGACATCAAGGGCCACTACGTGGTGCGCAACAAGACGACGGCGCCGATGGACGGCCTGCGCATCCAGACAGACTGGACGGCGGAGACCATCTTCCACAACCTGCCGGCACACACCGTGACGCTGGACGACAAGCGCTTCGGCTTCAAGGTCATCAAGCTGCGCAAGCCGCTGGCCGCCGGCGCATCGATGTCGCTCGACTTCACCGTCCATGTGCGGAACCCCGGCTTTACCAACGATGGCGCGCCGGGCCTGGTCAACCACAACGGCACCATGTTCACGTCCGAGAACTACTTCCCGAAACTCGGCTACACGCAGAGTAACGAGATCGAGCCGCGCGACGAACGCCGCAAGCGCGGCCTCGGCGAGCCACGCCGCCTGAACGACCTGGACGACAAAGCTGCGCACTTCAGCAATTTCTGGAAGGTGATCGGCATGGACGCGGACCTGCTCGACTTCGAAACGACCGTGTCCACCAGCGCGGACCAGACCGCGATCTCGCCGGGCTACCTGGTGAAGAGCTGGGAAAAGGATGGCCGCCGCTACTTCCACTACAAGATGGACAAGCAGATCCTGCCGTTCTTCTCGTACCAGTCGGGCAGGTGGGAAGTGAAGAAGGCGGACTGGCGCGGCGTGCCGATCGAGGTCTATCACGACAAGAAGCACGCGTATAACCTCGACAGCATGGTGAAGGGCACCCAGCGCGCGCTGGACTACTTCAGCGAGAATTTCGGCGAGTACCAGCACAAGCAGGTTCGCATCACCGAGTTCCCGCTGTACCAGCCGTATGCGCGCAGCTTCCCGAACACGATTCCGTTCTCCGAATCGCTCGGCTTCATCAACGACATGCGCAATCCGGATGGCGTCGACCACGTGTTCTACGTGACGGCGCACGAAGTCGCGCACCAGTGGTGGGGCGACCAGGTGATCGCCGCGAACGTGCAGGGCAACCCGATGATCACCGAATCGCTGGCCGAGTACTCGGCGCTGATGACGCTGGAAAAAGAGTTCGGCGCCGAGAAGACGCGCCACATCCTGCGCTGGGACCTGGACCAGTACTTCGCCGGCCGCGCCAAGGAGCTGGTGGAAGAACTCCCGCTGTTCCGCGACGAGGGACAGGACTACATCCACTACCGCAAGGGCAGCCTGGCCTTCTACCGCCTGCGCGAGGAAATCGGCGAGGCGGCACTGAACGGCGCGCTGAAGCGCTTCCGCGACGAGAACCTGTACAAGACCTCGCCGTACGTCACCAGCCGCGACCTGCTGCGCTACATCCGCGCCGCCGCGCCGGCCGACAAGCAGGAGCTGATCACCGACCTGTTCGAGCGCATCGTCTTCTACGACAACCGCGTGTCTGAGGCCAAAGCGACCAGGCGCGCCGACGGCCGCTGGGACGTGACGATGAAGGTCCGCCTGGCCAAGATCCAGGCTGACGGCAAAGGGAAGGAGACGGCGCGCGCCTACGACGAGCCGGTGGACATCGCCATCTTCGCGCGCGCTTCCGGCGCAAAGCAAAAGGACGAACGCGTCCTGATCCGCGAGAAACGCATGCTTCCGGCCGGCGAGTCAACGCTGACGATCACGGTCAACGAGCAGCCCTTCGAGGCCGCCGTCGACCCCTACAACATCCTCATCGACCGCGTAGCCAGCGACAACCGCAAACAGGTCAACGTGCAGTAACGAAGAAGGGGACTGTCCCTCTGGGACTGTCCCCTGCCTTCCTGTCCGATTCGAACACAATTATGCCGAATGGGACACCCGTCATCCCCGCGCACGCGGGGACCCATGCTGAGCGTCCGGCTTCGGTAACTCACTATGGGTCCCCGCCTTCGCGGGGATGACGCTTTTTGGTCGAGGCCCGCGAAACCCGTCATCCCCGCGGACGCGGGGACCTATGCTGAGTGTCCGACGTCGGTAGCTCAGTATGGGTCCCCGCCTTCGCGGGGATGACGGTTTTTAGGTTCGGTGGCCAGCCGGTGTTTGAGGGCTACAGGCCGTTGACCTGTTTGAACTGCGCGGCGCGGCGGCGCGACATCGGCACCTTGAGATCGTCCTTCAGCGTCAGCACCATCCCGCCCGCAGGCGATGGCGCGATGTTCACCACGAAGTCCATGTTGACGATCTGCCGGCGGCTGACGCGCACGAACTTCTCGGGATCCAGCCGAGCCTCAAGCTGGTTGAGCGAACGCAAGAGCATCGGCCGGTTCTGATCGAAGTACACGCGCGTGTAATTCCCCTCCGATTCAAACAACACGATCTGCTCCATCGCCACGAACCATCACCGGTCCCCGTCCTTGATGAATACCTTGGCATCGGCGGGCTGCAGCTTTTCCCTGGCCGGCTCCGGCTCGCGATTGAGCTTTTTGAGCGCATGCGCAAGCCGCGCTGGCTCGATCGGCTTGAGCAGGTAGTCGAGCGCGCTGACGTCGAACGCGCGGATCGCATATTGGTCGAAGGCGGTGGTGAACACCACCGGCGGCGCATCGTCCAGCGACGCTAGCAGGTCGAAGCCGGTCCCTCCCGGCATTTGCACGTCCAGGAACACCAGGTCCGGCGCCAGCTCCTCGATCAGCTGGCGCGCTTCGATCGCGTTGGCGGCCTCGCCGGCGATCTGCACTTCCGGGTGCGCGGCCAGCAAACGCCGCAGCTCGCTGCGCGCCAGGCGCTCGTCATCCACGATCAGTACTCTCATACCTGCTCCTGCGGCAGCGTGATGGTGGCGACGACCCAGCCATCCTGTTCGACCAGCGTGCAGGTGGCCGCCGTGCCGAACAGCAGCGCCAGCCGCTTGCTCGTATTGGCCAGGCCCAGGCGGGTTGACGCGCTGGCTTCGGCCAGCCAGCCCTGGTTGGCTACCGTGAGCACTACTTTGCCATCCACGCGGCGTGCGGCGATACGGATCTCGCATGCCTCCATGCTCGGCTCCACGCCGTGCTTGACCGCGTTCTCGACCAGGGTTTGCAAGGCCATCGGCGGCATCGCGACGTCATCGAGGTCCGGCTCGATCTCGATAGTGGTGTGAAGCCGGTCCTCGAACCGGAACTTCTCCATGCCGAGGTAGGCGTGCACCGCGGCCATTTCGTCCGCCAGCCGCACGGTCGGCGACTGGCCGGCCCGCAGGCTGTGGCGCATGATCCCGCCAAGCTGGCTGACCGCCTTGGCGGCCGAATCCGCGTCCTGGTAGATCAGGGCGCGGATGCTGTTCAAACTATTGAAGAAGAAATGCGGATTGACCTGCGCCTGCAAGGCTCGCAGCTCGGCGTCCTTCACGCTCACCTGCAGCTCCAGCTTTTCCACCTCGAAACGCAGCGCGCGCCGGCGCGACAGCACGACGGCATAGCACAGGGTCCAGATCGAAAAGACCGCGTACCAGAGCAGGACGAGGAACGGCAGCAGGGACCAGATCTCGGGATCGGCGAGTAAGGCGCCGCCGCGGAAGACGACGTCGGCCAGCACCAGCACGCCGGTCTGCACCACGCTGATCGCCACCAGCACGAGCATGATGCTCTTTACCGGGAACGCATGAATGCGGTCGATCCAGCCATGACGCAGCAGGAACAGCCGCCACAGGTGCGACAGGAACAGGCCGCTAATCATGCAGGTGGTCTTGGCCATGGCAAAGCGCAGCGCGGCTTCGTCCATGCCCTGGGAAGACCCGAGGATGCTGAAGAGAGTCAGGGCGCCCCATCCCGCGACCTGGAAGATCCAGTAGTCGCGTGTGGAAGTGTCGACGGCGGCGCGGTATGGCGTGGTGGCGGTGGCGGTGCTCATGCCAGGGCCAATGGGTGTGCGTGCGGTTCTGGCATGCGGGTGCTGCG
>DASTVB010000109.1:0-2725 GCA_035759315.1 Telluria sp.
TATTATCGATCCGACTGCTCTCGACGCCCTGACCGCTCTTGCCACGCTGGACGGAGGACATCATGAAACGACTCGCTTTCACTGCACTGCTGGTGCTGCTGGGGTCCACCGCCATCCCCAATGCCGGCGCCCAGGAATCGACCGGTACCCTCGCCAAGCTCAAGCGAACGGGCACCATCACCCTTGGCGTGCGCGACGGTTCCGTGCCTTTTTCCTATCTCGACGACCAGCAGCGCTACATCGGCTACTCGGTCGACCTGTGCCTGAAGGTGGTCGATGCGCTGCGCGCGCAGCTGGCGCTACCCCGGCTGAAGGTGGCGATGAACCCGGTCACCTCGGCCAACCGCATCCCGCTCATCGCCAACGGCACGATCGACCTCGAATGCGGTTCGACCACCAACAACCTCGAGCGCCAGCAGCAGGCCGCCTTTGCTCCGACCATGTTCGTCGTTAGCAATCGCCTGCTGTCGAAGAAATCCTCCGGCATCCGCAGCCTGGCCGACATGAAGGGCAAGACGATGGTCGTCACCGCGGGCACCACCGGCCAGAAGCTGATGACGGTCCTGAACGCGCAGCGCGGGCTGGGCATGAAGATCGTGGTCGGCAAGGACCATCCCGAATCGTTCCTCATGCTCGAAACCGGGCGCGCGCTGGCCTTCGCCAACGACGATGTCCTGCTCGCCGCGCAGGCGGCCGGCGCGCGCGCGCCGGGCGACTACCAGATCTCGGCCGAGGCGATGTCGGTGGAGCCGTACGCGATCATGATGCGGCGCGGCGACCCGCAGTTCAAACAGGCGGTCGACAGCGCGCTGCACAAGTTCTATCAGTCCGGCCAGTTGGCGGCCACCTATGCCAAGTGGTTCATGAGCCCGATTCCGCCACGGGGCATCAACCTCAATTTCCCCATGTCGCCGGAACTGAAGGCCGTGATCGCCAAGCCCACCGATTCCGGCGACCCGGCGGCGTACGCGCTTAAATAACACATTCGTTGCGGCCGCCCCCGAGGGCGTAAAGCGATGCCCGGTGCCCGATGAACTACAACTGGAACTGGAATATCTTCTGGCAGATGTCGCCCGACGGTACGCATACCTACCTCGAGACGCTGCTCGCCGGCCTCGGCTGGACGATCGCCACCGCGCTGTCGGCCTGGGTCATGGCGCTCATCCTCGGCATTGCGGTGGGCATCGCCCGCACCTTGCCGCAGCGCGCGCTGCGCGCACTCGGCAATGCCTACGTGGAACTGTTTCGCAACATTCCCCTGCTGGTGCAGATGTTCCTATGGTTTTTCGTGCTGCCCGAACTGCTGCCGACGCCGGTGGGCGACTGGCTCAAGGCCTTGCCCGAGGCGCCGTTCGTCACCGCCGTCGTGTGCCTGGGCTTTTTCACGTCGGCGCGCGTGGCGGTGCAGGTGTCGGCCGGCATCGAAGCCCTGTCCGGCGGGCAAAGGTTGGCCGCCCTCGCGCTTGGGCTGAACCTGGGGCAGGTGTACCGGTTGGTCCTGTTGCCGCTCAGCTTGCGCATCATCCTGCCGCCGCTGACCAGCGAATTCCTGAACGTCATCAAGAACAGCTCGGTTGGCCTGACCATCGGGCTGGTGGAGCTGACGGCCAGTGCGCGCGCGGTGCAGGAATTCTCGTTCCAGGTGTTCGAAGCCTTCAGCGCCGCGACCCTCATCTATGTGTTTGTCAACCTGCTGGCGCTGTCGCTGATGCGCGCGGTGGAGCGCAGCGCCGCGCTGCCCGGGGCCGGGGCCGCCTGATATGTTCAGCGGCTTCGACTTCGACGTCATCGCGCGCTCCTGGCCCTACCTGCTGCGGGTCGGGATGGTCTTCACGCTGCAACTGACGGTGCTGGCCATGCTGGGCGGCGTGGTGCTGGGCACCTTGCTGGCGCTGATGCGCACCTCGCGCATCCGGCCGCTGGCGATCGCGGCCGGCGCCTACGTGAACCTGGTGCGCTCGGTGCCGCTGGTGCTGGTGATCTTCTGGTTTTACTTCCTGGTGCCCTACATGGCGGCGTGGGCGATCGGCGCCGCCGAGCCGGTGAGGGTGGGGGCGTTCTGGTCGGCGCTGGTCACGTTTACGCTGTTCGAGGCGGCGTACTACTGCGAGATCATGCGCAGCGGCATTGCTTCCGTGCCGCGCGGACAGGTATGGGCGGCGCAGGCGCTGGGCATGGATTACCGCCATACCATGCGCCACGTGGTGCTGCCGCAGGCGTTTCGCAACATGATCCCGCTGCTGCTGACCCAGACCATTGTGCTGTTCCAGGACGTGTCGCTGGTGTACGTGCTGTCGATCCCGGATTTTGTCGGCGCCGCCAGCAAGGTCGCGCAGCGCGACGGACGGCTGGTGGAGATGTACCTGTTCGTGGCGGTGGTGTATTTCGTGATGTGTTACGCCTTGTCGCGCCTGGTCGGGCGCCTGCAGCACCGGGCTACAAATAATCATCCTCGCGCTGATGCCGCACCGCCAGGATCGTCACCGTACTCTTGTCGTCAATCCTGAACAAGGCCACATATCCCGCGCCGCCAAACGGAATGACCAGCTCGCGCAGGAATGGATTACCCACATCCGCCTTCCTGCAGGTAAATGGGAACTCCTTCAATAGTTCAGTCGCTTTCGCAATCGTGTCGCGTGCCCGCTTCGCAGTATGCAGGCTGTGCCTCAATTGGTATGCGTACAACTCCTGCAAGTCCTCACGGGCAGCTTTCGTGTAGCGGACC
>DASTVB010000110.1:0-8574 GCA_035759315.1 Telluria sp.
GCTATCAAAGCATTTCCCTGAGATGGGACCCGTCATTCTTGATCGCCATCTCGACCTTACCTCCGTGCGCGGAGCTAACCTTTTTTGGCATCGCAGGACTAGGCGAAGATTGGAACACGCTCCCGCTGACCAAACCCAAGATTGCACCGACCACGGTTCCAGCAACACCAATATATGCAGCGAAGCGCTGCCACTTGGCAGCATATTCGGCGAGTCGGCGATTTAAGCCGAACTCATGCGCAAGCATGCGTCTCTGCCATTCCTTCTCCGCTAAGATGTATTGTGCGACTCCTGGCCTCCATGCAGCTTGCCAAGCCGCTAGCTCATCATCAGTCATTTCTGCTAGTCCTGCAGCTAGCACCCCATTGCGAATCCCGGAGAATCCTTTCCTGAATTCAATGTCTTCATTTACTTTAGCCATGTATGTTCCGATTACTATGGTTACGGGAGGACTGTAGTTAGATCGTGTATCGGATAGTCGAACTTTGGGCGATTATTAATTGGAAGACCGAACGTTCCAGAAACAATTTCGACTAATCTAAGCGCGCCGTTGAGATTTCGTACGCGCAAGTTTGAAGCCCCCGCATTCGCGGGTCAGTGAAAAACCCACACACTCGAACGTTCATCCCGCCGTTTTGTGCCACGGTGAAAATCACAGAATAACGCACGACAACTGGAGTACACGGAAAGTAAAAAAGCCCCAACTTGTGGAGCTTTTCGTTATTGGTCTTTGGCGGAAGCGGTGAGATTCGAACTCACGAACAGGTTTCCCCGTCGGCAGTTTTCAAGACTGCTGCCTTCAACCACTCGGCCACGCTTCCGTAACTGCACATTATACAAGTTGCGCTGATGGGTGGCAAAACGCTCACCAGCAGCGCCCGCGTACGCCTCAGCGCGCCCACCACACCCGATTGAGCCAAATCAACCGTTGCATTTAGTTCAGCTTGTAGGATTGCCAACCATCAAGTCGGCAGCCATTTCCGTCTGTATATTTTTCCAGTCGGCATCGCCCATCCTGCAGAGAGACTGTCATGCTGAACTTCGAACGCTCCAGCCTCAGTCAGAAGCTCTCCCTTCTCTCCCTGCTATCCACCGGGACCGCGTTGACGCTGGTGTTCGCGGCGTTCGCGGTTGGCTCGGTGATCGAGCACCGCGGAGACGCGCGCACGCAGCTCGCATCGCTGGCCGGCGTTATCGCCGGCAGCAGTTCCGACGCCCTCCTCCACCGCAACCGACGGCAGGCGGAAATGAACCTGTCGGCGCTCAGCGCACAGCCGCAGATCACCAGTGCGGTCCTGTTCGACGCGCGCGGCCGTCCTTTCGCGATTTACGGGGAAGCGAACCCGGCACCGCTGGAAGACCTCAGCGAAGCAGCCCTGACCGACGCCAACCAGGCCGGCAGCGCCGCATGGTCGACGAGGATGCGCGTCTATCGCGCGATCGACGATTCAAGCGGCGCAGGCGGCGTGGTGATGATTGAGGCCAGCCTGGTTGGCATGTGGTTGGACATTGCCAAGGGCCTGGTAGTGCTGGGCCTTGCAATGGGCGGCGCGATGCTGGTCGCGCTGCCGCTCGCCGGTCGCTTCAAGGCAACCGTGGCCGATCCCGTGACCAAGCTGATCGCCGCCGCGCGCCAGGTATCGGAAACACAGAATTACACTCTGCGGATCCCGCACAACCGCAGCGACGAACTGGGCACGCTGATCGACAGCTTCAACACCATGCTGGCGCAGATCGAAGAACGCGGCACCGCCCTTTCGAGCCATCGCGACGAACTGGAAAACCAGGTCGGCGTGCGCACCGAGCAGCTGGAAAAGGCCAAGAACGCGGCGGAAGCGGCCAGCCGCGCCAAGAGCGCCTTCCTCGCCACCATGAGCCACGAGATCCGCACCCCGATGAACGGCGTGCTCGGGATGACCGAAATGCTGCTGGCGACACCGCTCACCGAGACCCAGCGCAAGTACGCCAGCATGGTGCGCCGGTCGGGCGAACACCTGCTGGTCATCATCAACGACATCCTCGATTTTTCGAAGATCGAAGCGGGCAAGCTCACGGTCGAATACATCCACTTCAACCTGTGGGACCTGCTGGACGAACTGGATAACGTGTACCGCCCGCAGGCGCAGGCCAAGCGCATCGCGTTCTACCTCGACGTGCCGAGCGACCTGCCGGTGGCCGTGTGCGGCGATCCGAACCGCCTGCGCCAGGTGCTCGCGAACCTGATCGGCAATGCGATCAAGTTCACGGACAGCGGCGAAATCCGCGTCTTCATCAGCATCGTGTCGGAGACCGAGCAGGCCGCGAGCCTGCGCTTCGAAGTGCACGACACCGGCATCGGCATCGCGCACGAGGCACGCAGCCGCATCTTCGAAGCGTTTTCGCAGGCCGACGACTCCACCACGCGCAAATACGGCGGGACTGGGCTGGGCCTGGCGATATCAAAACAGCTAGTGGAGTTGATGGGCGGAAAAATTGGTGTCGAGAATGCTTTAACGCAAGGCTCCCTGTTCTGGTTCACGGTAACTTTCGACAAACGGCGTATCGAACCCGAACGCCTGGACGAGGAATCCCTCAACAAACTGGAGGGCTTGCGCGTGTTAATCGTGGACGAACAAGAAGAGATGCGCGGCGCGCTGGCCGGCGAACTGTCCAGCTGGCGCGTTGCCGCCGACCAGGCGTCGAGCGCATGGGAGGCGATGGACCTTCTGCGGCGCGCATCCGGTTCCGGGCGCGCATACGACGTCGCGCTGGTGGCGATGTCGCTGCAGGGCACCAGCGGCCTGGCGCTCATATCGATGGCGA
Source organism: Telluria sp. (assembly GCA_035759315.1). Classification (GTDB taxonomy): domain Bacteria; phylum Pseudomonadota; class Gammaproteobacteria; order Burkholderiales; family Burkholderiaceae_D; genus Telluria. The sequence goes on from DASTVB010000110.1 coordinate 2,803, forward strand.
AGGCGGAGCTGGCGGGCGCGCACACGCGCTATGTCCTCCTCAGCAGCGCGCGCAACGCGGCCGACCCGGTGCAGCGGCGCGAGGCCGGCGTGGCCTACCAGTTGATCGCGCCGGTGCGCGCCGGCGACCTGTTCGACTGTATCGCGCGCGCACCGCGCCACGCCGCGCGCGCCGAACCGGCGCCTGTGATCCCGGATCGTCCGGCCCCGGACATCGCGACGCGCCGGCGCAAGGTGCTGCTGGCGGAAGACAACCCGGTCAACGTGGACGTGGCCACCGCCATGCTCGATGCGATGGGGCTCGACGTGCAGTGCGTGAACAACGGCGAGGAAGCGCTCAACGCGGTGCGCAACGGCAGCTACGAGCTGGTGCTGATGGACTGCCAGATGCCGGTGATGGACGGCTTTGCCGCCACCGCCGAGATCCGCCGCCACGAGCACCTGAACGGCAGGTCGCGCAAGCTGCCGGTTGTTGCGATCACCGCCAATGCGCTGCAGGGCGACCGCGAATCGTGCCTGGCGGCCGGCATGGACGACTACCTGAGCAAGCCCTTCACGCAGCAGCAGCTGGCGGCGGTCCTCAGCCGATGGATCGCGCTGCCGGTCGCCGCCACCGTCCACCACGACGATGCCAGGCCCGCGCCCGCCGCCGACAAGCGCGATGCGATCAACCGCCACGCGCTCGACAACATCCGTGCGCTGTCGGACGACCGCGGCCCCGCGATCGTGCGCAAGGTGGTCAGCGCGTACGTCGACGACACCCCGCAGCACTTGCAGACGCTGCGACGCGCGATCTCGGGCAACGATGCGGAGCGGTTGCGCTCTGCGGCCCACAGCCTCAAGTCGAGCAGCGCCAACGTCGGCGCGGAAACGCTGGCGCAGATGTGCAAGCAGATGGAACACCTCGGACGGACCGAAACCACGGAAGGCGCTGACACCATCCTCAGCGACATGGAGCAGGAGTTCCAGGCCGTGCGGCATTCGCTCACGGAGATCCTGGAGAGGGAGACATGACATGGCAGAAGCCAACTCCGCCAAGCGCGGCGTCGTCCTGATCGCGGACGACGATCCGGTCATGCGCATGCTGATGCTCGAGATGCTCGGGCAGGTCGGCCTGGACGCAATCGAGGCGCGCGACGGCCGCGAGGCGGTATCGTTGTGCCGCACCGGGCAGGTCGACCTGATCCTGATGGACGTGGACATGCCGCACATGGACGGCTTCACCGCTTGCCGCGAGATCCGCCGCATCGAGGCGGCCAACGCGATTCCGATCATCATGGTTACCGGCGGCGACGACATCGAGGCGGTCACCAACGCCTACGAGGCCGGCGCCACCGACTTCGTCTCCAAGCCAATCAACTGGCCGATCCTCGGCCACCGGGTGCTGTACGTGCTGCGCGCCAGCGACGCGATCGTGCGCCTGCGGATCGCCGACGCCCACAACCGCGCGGTGCTGGCCGCGATCCCTGATACCTTCTTCCGCATGAACCAGGACGGCGTCTACCTGGACTACGAACAGGGGCACGAGGTCTACGCGGACGGCAAGCCGGAGGACTTCGTTGGCCGCCACGTCACGCAGGTGCTGCCGCCCGCAATCGCCGGCCGCCTGCTGGACCAGCTGCGCCATGTGCTGGAGACGCACACGATCGGTTCGGTCGACTACGAACTGCCTGGCTATTCGCCGGGCGCGATCGGCCCGCCGCGCGACGGTCAGGTACGCCACTTCGAAGCGCGGCTGGTCGAAACCGCGCCCGGCGAGGTGCTGGGACTGGTGCGCGACATCAGCGAACGCAAACGCACCGAAGAACAGATCCGCCGCCTGGCCTACTGCGACAGCTTGACCGGCATCCCGAACCGCCAGGCCTTCCTGGAGACGCTGGAGTCGGAGCTGCACCGCTCACGCACCGCCGGCAAGAAGTTCGCGGTGCTGTTCATGGACCTCGACGCGTTCAAGCGCATCAACGACACGCTCGGCCACAATGTTGGCGACCTGCTGCTCAAGCTGGTGTCGGAACGCCTGCACGAAACGATCCGGCCGGGCGACCTGGTCTCGCACAACGAGCCGGCCGGGAACCTGGCGCGCCTGGGCGGCGACGAATTCACGATCCTGATCCCGGACCTGGAGCTGGTGGAAGACGCGCTCAATGTCGCGCAGCGCGTGAAGGAGGCGATGCGCCGCCCGTTCATGATCGAAGGCCATGAGATCTTCGTCACCGCCTCGATCGGCATTTCGCTGTTCCCGGAGGACGGCGACGACTGCAACTCGCTGCTCAAGTTTGCGGACACGGCGATGTACCACGCCAAGAACTGCGGCAAGAACAACGCCAAGCTGTACAGCTCCTCGCTGACGATGCAGATCATGAGCCACGTGAAGCTGGAGGTCGGGCTGCGGCGCGCGCTGCAGAATGACGAACTGTACCTGCTGTACCAGCCGCAGATCGACGTGCAGAGCGCCTCGGTGGTGGGTGTGGAGGCGCTGGTGCGCTGGCGCCATCCAGAGCGCGGCATCATCTCGCCCACCGAGTTCATCCCGCTGGCCGAGGAGACCGGCCTGATCGTACCGATCGGCGAATGGGTGCTGCGCACCGCCTGCGACCAGGCGCGCGCGTGGCACAAGCTCACGAAGCGTCCGGTGCGCATGGCGGTGAACCTGTCGGCCAAGCAGTTCAAGGACGACAACCTCACCCAGATCGTGCTGTCGGCGCTGCACGACACCGGGCTCGATCCGCGCCTGCTGGAGCTGGAGCTGACCGAAGGCACGCTGATGGACGATGCTCGCGCGACCATGTCCACGCTGGAGCAGTTGCGCGGCATCGGCGTGCACCTGTCGATCGACGATTTCGGCACCGGCTACTCGTCGATGAACTACCTGAAACGCTTCGACGTGCGGGCGCTGAAAATCGACCGCAGCTTTATCTGCGGCCTGCCCCAGGATTCGGAAAACGCGGCGATCACGCGCGCCATCATCGCGATGGCGCACGGCCTGAAGATGGCGGTGGTGGCCGAGGGGGTCGAAACCGGCGAGCAGCTGGTCCTGCTGCAGGAATATGGCTGCGACCTGGCGCAGGGATTCTTCCTGGGCCGGCCCGCGCCCGCTGACGCGATCACAGAGCGCCTGCGCACGCAGGCCGCGACCGCCTGAGCTCCACCGCCGTCATCCCAGCGAAGGCTGGGATCCATACTGAGCGTCCGTAGAGGACGCAGCCGTCCTGCCGCTGACGCATGGGTCCCAGCCTTCGCTGGGAGGACGGTTGGCTTAGCGGGTGAAGGTCAGGGTGTGGCGCGCAGGCCCCGGCAGCAGCGGAACCGACCTGCCCTGCGCCCAGTCACTGTGCCCGGTAAGGAAGTACGGAGAGAGCGGATGCCCGCTCTGCCCGCCCGGCATGCTGAAGACGCCCTGCTCTTCCTTCCCCGGCGTGACCGTGAAGCGCTCCGACTGCCCGAATTTCGGACCGGCGACGCGCGGCATGTTGCCGTCGCCCGGCAGCTGCTCGGCTGGCGCCGCCAGCCAGCGCTTGAGTTGGGGCACCGCGCCCGAAATCGGATGCGCGATGGAAGTGGTATTGCGTTCACCCCAGGTCGCGCTGTCCAGCTCCTTGCCGGTCTCGAGCCGGTCGCGGATCACCTTGTCGAGCGCGGCCAGCGACAGCTCCTGCCAGCTTGCGTAACCGGCCGGCAGCCAGCCTGCCGGCTGCTCGTCCATCAGGCGCGCCACCACCACGCTCCAGCGCGGATTGGCCGCAGATACGTTGGCCTTTTCGTCGAGCTTGGACAGTTCGCTGTTCACGCCATCGAACAGCAGCGCGTACATCGCCCACATGTATTCGCGCGTCATGCGGTAGGCGACCGAATCGACGCTCGCGCGGCCATTCCATCCGGTTTGCAGGATCTTGTGCAATTGCGCGCGGTGCGGATGGCGGCGCAGCGCCGCCGCGTCCAGCGCGCGCAGTGCGCGGTCGCGCCACGGCGCCATGTACAGCGCGCGGTCGTCCAGCATCACGCCGTAGGCCGCCTTGGTATCGGCCTTGCCGCCCAGCGCCAGCAGGCCGGCGCGCAACTGGCTCTGGCGCGCCCCGAGGTCGAAGCCGCCGTCGCCGATCAGGCCCGCACCCGGTCCCGCCAGCTGGCGGCTGTTGGCGGTCGAGATCTGCCCAAGCACCGGATCGACCACGCGCGGATATTCGGCCGGATCGAGCGTGCCGTTCCACAGGTGAGGATCGCCGGCCGACAGCGGGAAAGTGGAGCCCGGGCCGTGCACGGCGCGGCGCGGCAGCACGCCGGCGATGGTCCAGCCGATGCTGCCGTTGCGGTCGCCGACCACGAAGTTCTGCGACGGTACGCACATGGTGATGGCCACGGTCAGCGCGCCTTCGACCGTTTCGATCGCTTCCAGCCACTGCGCATTGAAGTTGAGGGCGTTCGGCGCGTGCGCGGTCCAGTGCACCGCGAAGGTTCCCTTGCCGACCGTGCGCAGCGGGCCGTTGGAGGTTTCGCGCACGATCAGGCGGCTCGGCGCGCCATCCTTGACGAAGATGAGTTCCTCGGTCGCCGTCACCTTTTCCCATTCGGCGCCGGTGCGTACCATGCCCGGCTTGTCGGGGCTGGTCTGGGCCGCCACCAGGTCGAGGTAGTCGCCATAGCTGTTGGTGAAGCCCCATGCGATGCGGCCGTTGCTGCCGACCAGGACCAGCGGCGTGCCCGGCAGCGTCAGGCCGACCACGCGGCGCGGCTTGCCGTCCTCGTCCGGGTACTGCAAAGCCACGCGGAACCAGGTGTTCGGCAGGCTGATCCCGAGGTGCATGTCGTTCGACACGATCGCGCCGCCGGTGCTGCTGCGGCTGCCCGCAATCGCAAAGCTGTTGCTGCCGACCGAATCGGTGAACTCGCTGGCGGCCAGCGCCAGCACGGCCGCCTGCTTGGCGGGCGCGCGCTTGCCCCACCACTCAGGGGCGCTGGGCGGAATCGGCACGGCGGCGGCAGCCATCTCCGCGCTGTCCAGCGGCGAATCCCACTGGGTCGATTCAGGCAGCAGGAACGCCAGCTGCGCGGCCGAGGAGTGCTCGCGCAGCCAGCCGCGCGCCAGCTCGCGCCGTTCCAGGTTGTCCTGCAGGTCGAAATACATGGCCCACGCCACCAACATGGTGTCGGCCGCCATCCAAGCGCGCGGCTTGGTGCCGGTCAGCGCATATTCGAACGGGCGCGCGCCGAGTGCATTGACGCCGTCGTTGACGCCGCTGACGTAGCGGTCCAGCAGGTGCCGGTCTTCCGGCGGCATGGCCGAAATCAGGCGCTCGGCGCGCGCGCGGAAGCGGTGCAGCCGGTGCGCGCGGTCGAGCGGCAGCGCTTTTTCGCCGAACAGTTCGGACAGTTCGCCAGCGGCCGAGCGGCGCAGCAGGTCCATCTGGAAGAAGCGCTCCTGGGCGTGTACGTAGCCGGTCACGTAGGCGATGTCGTGGCGGTTGGCGCCGCGGATCAGCGGCACGCCGCGCGCGTCGCGCTCTACCGTGACGGTGCCGTTCATCCCGTCCGAGTGCACGGTGCCGTCCAGCTGCGGCAGGCTCGCGCGCACGAACAGCCACGCGCCCACCAGCGCCAGCGACACCAGCAGCGCCAGCGCCAGCACCGTCCACAAAGTCCATTTCTTCCACCTGGCCAAACGCATTCCCGCTCCTGCTTTCCTTTAATAGCAGGGAATATGCCAGAAATACCGGGCTATGCAACTATTTGCGCCAAAAAAGGGAGTCCGCCGGGGCTGGCGTCATTCCGGCGCCGT
>DASTVB010000111.1:0-2330 GCA_035759315.1 Telluria sp.
CGCGCGGGTCGAGCCGGCCGGAATGTCCGAGGCTTCCATGTCCTGGTAGAACTCCTTGACCTGGCCGTCGATCTCGGCCAGCGCCTCGTCGAGCAGCGGCTGGTCGCTGTCGTCGACGATGGTGGCGTCGAGGCGCAGCACCAGCGCCTTGGCGCAGCCGATCATGGCGTTGAAACCGTCGCGCGCCGGCGCCACGCATGGCACGTCGAGCAGCAGCGTCAGGCGCGAGGTGGTGTCGGCGCCCAGCGTCACTTTGGTCGACAGCGTGAACAGCAGGCCGCCCTCGCCGTCCGGCATCGCAAAGCGTCCGTCCGGACGCACGTCGAAGCCCTGGTTTTCGAGTGCGCCGATCAGGGTCGAAATCGCCCACGGCGCGCCGTTCGACATCAGGTTGACGCCCAGTTGCGCGTCGTGGCCCGAAACGAAGCGGTGCAGCGTGCGCGCCTCGCCCATCACTTCGATCATGTCCGGCACTTCCGGCTCGGCGCCGATTTCGTCGGCCACCACGCGCAGGCGCGTGACCAGTTCCGAGTATTCGAGTTCGTTGAGCGCGGTGGTGCGCGTGGCCAGCTGCACGCCGGCCTGCAGCGCGGTGTAGACGCCGCCGTGGGTGATCGGCTCCCAGTCGCCGTTGACGTGCATGCCGATGAAGTGGATCGGCTTGTTGCCTACCCGGCGCAGCGTCTGCAGCACGGGCAGGATCTTGTCGCCGCGCGCGGCGCCTTCGAGCGACAGTGGAATCAGGCAGTCGATCAGCGGGTCGACCAGGCTTTCGGCCAGTTCCGCGGGAGGGGTGCTGGCTGGGGTGCCCGGGAGGGATGCCAGCACGTCCGACGTGGCGGCGGCGCTGGCCGAGGCGGCGGCGGGCGTGGCTGCGGTGGGGACCGGACCTGGTGCCGCGCCGGTGAGATCGCCCAGGGATGGCTCGATGTGGACCTGGTCGCCGGCTGGCGCCTCGCCCAGGTCGAGCACCGGTTCCTGGCGCGGGACCGGGCTCTCGCCGCTGCGCATCAGCACATCGTCGTGGTCCGACGAAAACGCGCGCTCGACGCTCTTCCTGGCCTTGTACTCCTGCCACTTGTTATAGCTAATAACCACGACGATGAATACGCCGCCGGCCGCGATCAGGCTCATTTGGAAATCTGTCATGCTGCTTGTGCCTCAGTAGCGAATGTTTTTGAATGAATTTTCGGCGTACAAAACGGAGCCGGTTCTTGTTTTTCGTCTGCCCGCTTGACTGCTTTTTTGTACTTCCCTGCGAGGGTAACACGGGCCGCCAATGGCACGGTTCAGGAACTTATTATGATACCAATATCAAGGGGCTTCGGCTACGCGCCAGGTTCAAGCGGATAACAGCTCCGGGAACTCCGACGCCACCGATTCCATGTCCACCGCCACGATGCGCGACACACCCTGCTCCTGCATCGTGACGCCGATCAGCTGGTGCGCCATTTCCATCGCAATCTTGTTATGCGAGATAAACAGGAATTGCGTGTGCTCCGACATGCGCTTGACCATCCGGCAGAAACGCTCGGTATTGGCGTCGTCCAGCGGCGCGTCGACCTCGTCGAGCAGGCAGAACGGCGCCGGATTGAGGCGGAACATCGAAAACACCAGCGCGGTGGCGGTCAGCGCCTTTTCGCCGCCCGACAGCAAATGGATGGTGGCGTTCTTCTTGCCCGGCGGCTGGGCCATGACCTGGACCCCGGAGTCGAGGATTTCTTCGCCGGTCATCACCAGCCTGGCGTTGCCGCCGCCGAACAGGATCGGGAACAGCTCCGAAAAATGGAGGTTCACGCGGTCGAAGGTATCCTGCAGCAGTTCGCGGGTTTCCTTGTCGATCTTGTGGATCGCGTCTTCGAGCGTGGTGATGGCCTCGACCAGGTCGGCGTTTTGCGCGTCCAGGAAGTTCTTGCGCTCGGACGCCTGCGCCAGTTCGTCCAGCGCGGCCAGGTTCACCGCGCCCAGGCTCGCAATGGCGTTGGTCAGGCGCGTCACCTCGCCTTGCAGGTATTGCGGCTTCATGTCGGGGTGGAGTTTTTCGCCCAGTGCCGCTTCGTCGGCCTCGACCGCCTTGAGCGCTTCGGCGAACTGCTCCTGGTTCAGGCGCGCGGCCTGCTCCTTGAGCTGCATTTCCATGATCCGCTCGCGCTGCGGCTGCAGGCTGCGCTCGGCCTGCATGCGCGCTTCCTCGGCGCTGCGCAGCTGCTGGGTGATCTGGTCGAGTTCATGGCGCGCATCCGACAGCGCGCGCTCCTGTCCGGTGCGGCGGTCGAGCAGTTCCTGCAGGCCGTCGTTGGCGGCGCCGGTTTCGAGCGACTCCAGTTCCT
>DASTVB010000112.1:0-12657 GCA_035759315.1 Telluria sp.
GCGCGCAGGCGCGGGATGTTGACCTGCTCGATGTCGGAACGCGCGCCGATGGTCGACTTGCCGTAGTTGTGCCAGTCGTAGGCAACTGCCTGCAGGCGCTCGGTGGTGACGCCGATCGGGTCGCTCTCGCCCATCTCGAACTCGTTACGCACGACCGTCATTTCGCCCTTGTTGGTCTTGGTGTTCCACAGGTCGTCCTGCGAAATCGGCGAATTGAGCATGCGGTCCGCTTCCAGCGCCAGCATGGTGCGCAGGTTCTCGTCGTTGGCCGGGAAGGTCGCGTAGTAGTTGGTGCGGTCGTACCAGGTGGTGACGTTGAAGTCCGAGCCCAGCGCGTTCAGCACTTCAACCGGGCTCTTGGTGCCCTTCTTGATGCCGAAGTTTGCGGTCGGCTTGAACAGCAGGTGTTCCAGCAGGTGCGCCATGCCGGTCTCGCCGTAGTTCTCGTGGCGCGAGCCGACCATGTAGATGATGTTGGTGGTCAGCGTCGGCTTGGACGCGTCCGGGAACAGCAGCACGCGCATGCCGTTCGCCAGTTTGTATTCGGTGATGCCTTCGACGGAAGTTACTTTGCTCGGCGCGCTTGCCACCGCTGCCTTGGCGCTGCCCACGGCGGCCGGTCCAGTTGCGAATGCCGGCGTGAGGATGCCGGCGCTAACCATCAGCACAATCAGGAGTTTCACGTTGTTGTATCCCTATTCATTTTTTAATAAGAACCGCAGATAATGGTTTATGCTTTGCTTATCCCATTCATCTTTAGCGGAGTAATTATGAAGCTTCATCAAACAATGTCCGCATTTTTTTTGATATTGGCTGTTGCGGCTCCATCTTCTGCGCAATCAATGAAGCCGGGTTTGTGGGATGTCAATACCAAGATGAAATCCCCGGGCGGCGAAATGGAAAACGCGATGAGCGAAATGCAGGCTGCCATGGCCGCCATGCCTGAAGCCGACCGCAAGGCGATGGAAGCGGCGATGGCGAAACAGGGTGTCAAGTTTGCCGCTGGTCCTGGCGGCGCGATGAATACCCACATATGCATATCCAAAGAAATGGCAGAGCAAAAATCGCTGCCGCTTGCTAATCGGGGCAATTGCAAGGAAACGCGCAGCCCGGTAATCAATGGCCGGATGAAAATGTCCTATCACTGCACCAAGCCCGCCTCCCACGGCGATGGCGAGGTGGTATTCACCGGCGACTCGGCATTCAGAATGAAAATGAATGCCACCACTACGGAACACGGCAAGCCGGAGCAAATGACGATCGAATCGGATGCGCGCTGGCTGGGCGCCGACTGCGGCAATATCAAGCCGCAAGCACTCCCAAAGCAGAAGTAATTCTTTTGCCGATTAATTCCCACAACAGGCGCATGTGCCGGGCCTGACCGCCGACGCGGGCCGCCTGCGGGGCCGCTCCGCGGGCCTGCTGGCCACGCTCGTCCTGCACCTGGTGCTGGCGGCATTGTTCATGCTGCGCCAGCCGGAACGCGTGCAGGAGCCGGCAGCGCGCTGGATCGAGATGGTCCGCGTTGCGCCGCCGGCCAAAGCAGCCGCCCCGACACCCCGGCTTCCGACTGTGCGACCCTCCGTGCGTCCACCTATGCAGGCGCGGGTCATTCCCGATGCGCCCGCGCCGTCCCCGCCACCTGAAGCGCCTTCAACTACGCCGGACGATCCGTTCCCAGAGCACGTCCCTGGAAACCGGAGCGTGTTTGAACTCGCCCGTGCCTCGGCAGGCGCGTCCGACCGCGACCTGCGCAAAGCGTTTCCTGAACGCAAGCTGATCCGGGCCAAGCTGCGCACCGAACGCGACAGGCTGGCCGACGGAATCGGCGCCGCGATCGCGCCACCGAAGCTGTGGGAAGCGCCGCGCATCACCCCGGTCACCGACCAGGGCGTCGGCTGGGGCCGCCGCATCGACAAGGTCGTCACCGCCAACGGCACCTATTGCCTGACATACGAGGGTAATCACGGCGGCGACGGCCGCGATGTGTTTAAGGATGCGCTCCAGGTCAAGAAGCGAACTTGCCCCCGCGAAGAGTAAGGTCGCTTTGTACGGCACCGTACATAGTTTCCCACCAGCCCGTCTTACACTTGGTTTTTGCTCAAGAACTATGACTGGCACATGCTCGCCCTCCTCGACCGGATCGATCCCGACAGCACCAATATCGACATGATGGTCGAGCTGGTCCGTGCCTTGCGCCCGCGCCGGCCCAACGACATCGAGCAGGCCGCAGCCAACGTCCGCACGCTCACGCAACTGCTGCGCGGAAACCCCGAACATGCGTGGCGCCTGCACCGTTACGGCACCCGCCTGCTGGAAGCGCGCCGCCACGCCAGCCTGTACACCGACACCGGCATCCTGTCGAACGACGGCTTCGTCACCGAGCTCAAACGCCGAATCTCCTACCGCATCCTGCCGCCCGCGCACAACGAGGTCTACCTCAGCGACGCGCTCGACCAGGTGCTCTACAAGCAGACCGACCACCTCTGGATCAGCGGCGTGCCGGCCGCCGACTGGTACGATCTGTTCCAGGTGGTGGCGTCCTCGCGCGGCCCGGAAGACACCGGCAACGCCGGCCTGGTCGCGCTGGAAGGCATGCTGCAGGCGATCCGCACCCTCTCCTGCCGCGTTTGCGCGCTGGGACTGGAGCCGCGCCTGGTGCACAGCTATGCCGAAATCGAGGACTACGATTCGCCCTTCCTGATGCAGAACATGGAGGTCAACGACTACCTCGAGGCTTACGGCCAGGTGCTGGCCGGCGAGGCGCGCGAGATCGAGGATGCCAAACACCTGTTGGTAATGCTGGACCAGTGCGACGAAGTGGTTCTGAAGATCCGCCGCCGCGCGCTGGCGAACGGCACCACGGTCGGCGTCAGCTACCTGCTGGTGGCGCTGACGCAGAGCATCGACCGCCTGCGCAAGCTGCTGTACCTGGTCGACCTGTCCGGCGAGCTGCCGACGCCCGACAGCGTCGACCTCGACGCAGTTGCGGCGGACGTGACCCCGCAGGCGGCCGGTCACCGCCAGGTAAGCCGGCGCGAGGCGGCTGCGCTGGCCCTTGCGCTGGAACTGATTGAAGCCCACAACCACAAATACGCGGTGCGCAGCATGTTGACCAGCACGATCCACCTGCTGGCCCGCAACGTCACCGAGAACGCCAGCCGCACCGGCGAACACTACATCGCCGAAACGCGCAAGGAACTGTGGCAGATGTTCCGCTCTTCCGCCGGGGCCGGCCTGATCGTCGGCTTCATGGCGCTCATCAAGATCCTGACCGGCTACCTGCGCGCCGCGCCGGTGGTCGAAGCGCTGCTGTTCGGGATGAACTACGCGCTCGGCTTCATGCTGATCCATGTACTGCATTTCACCGTGGCGACCAAGCAGCCGGCCATGACCGCCGCGCGCCTGGCCGCCGAGCTGCAGACCACCGACGGCAAGACCCCAGACGTGGACAGCATGGCGGTGCTGGTCAACAAGGTGTTCCGGACCCAGTTCGTGGCGGTACTGGGCAACCTGGCCACCGCGCTGCCGACTGCGTATGCGATCGCGCTGGCGTGGAAGGACGTCACCGGGCGCCACCTGGTCACCGCCGACAAGGCCCTGCACCTGCTGAAGGACATCGACCCGATCGGCAGCCCGGCGCTGTGGTACGCGGCAATCGCAGGGGTGTGGCTGTTCGTGGCCGGCCTGATCTCCGGCTACTACGACAACAAGGCCCTGTACACGCGCATGGCGCAGCGCATCCTGCAGCTGCGCAGGCCACGCAAGCTGCTGGGCCCGGAGCGGCTGGCGCGGCTGGCCAATTATGTCGAGAACAACCTCGGCGGCCTGATGGGTAACTTCTTCTTCGGCATGCTGCTGGGCGTGACCGGTACCGTCGGTTTTATGCTGGGGCTGCCGCTCGACATCCGCCACGTCACCTTCTCGTCCGCCAATTTCGCGACCGCGCTGGTCGCGCTCGACCATGCGATCAGCACCGAGCTGGCCGCGCGCTCGATCGCCGGTTTCCTGTCGATCGGCCTGGTCAACCTGATAGTCAGCTTCAGCCTGGCGCTGTGGGTGGCGCTGCGTGCGCGCCGCATCTCGTTCCGCCGCTCGATCCTGCTGTTATATGCACTTGGCCGGCGCTTCGTCGCCGGCCCGGTGGAATTTTTCCTCGGCCCCAAGGCCGACAAGGGAGTACAACCATGAAAAAATGCCTCTACGCGATCCTCGTGCCGATGCTGCTGGCGAGCATTCTGGGGGCATGCACCACATTGCCCCACGTGCCGGACATGCACATCAGCGGCACGCCCGCCCCCACCGTAACCGGGCCCGCGGGCGACCTGCCCGACGACGCGGCGCGCGCGCTACTCGACGGCCGCTGGTCCAAGGCGACCCGCGACCTGAAGGCCCTGGCGGCGATGGAAGAAGCGGCGACCGGCGTGCCGCTCATCGCCGGCAACAGCGTAACGCTGCTGTTCGACGGACCGCAGACCATGAAGGCGATGATGGACGCGGTGCGCGGCGCCAAGGAAACGATCAACCTCGAGACTTACATCTTCGACCAGGACGAGGTGGGCATCAAGTTCGCCGACCTGCTGATCGAACGCCAGCGCGCCGGGGTTCGCGTCAACGTCATGTACGACAGCGTCGGCACGCTGAGTGTGCCGCCCGAGTTCTTCAAGCGCATGCGCGACGCTGGCATCCAGCTGCTGGCCTTTAACCCTATCAATCCGGCCAAGGCGCGCGGCAAGTGGGCGATCAACAACCGCGACCACCGCAAGCTGCTGGTGGTGGACGGCAAGGTGGCTTTCACGGGCGGCATCAACATCAGCGAGGACTATGCGAACAGTTCCCTCTTCCGCTCGCGTGCGCGGCCGCGCCAGAACCGCGACGTCGGCTGGCGCGACACCCACATCCGCATCGAAGGACCGGCGGTGGCGACGCTGCAATGGAGCTTCATCGATAACTGGGTACACCAGGTGGCGGGCGAACTGCCGGAAGCGAACTATTTCCCCAAGCTGAAACCGGCCGGTGACAAGATCGTGCGGGTGCTCGCAACCCGGCCGAATACGGGTTTCGAGATCTACAAGGCCTTCATGGTGGCGATCCAGGAAGCGAAGAAATCGATCCACATCACCTCCGCCTACTTCGTGCCGGACCGCCAGATCGTCGATGCGCTCGCCGCAGCGGCCCAGCGCGGCGTGGATGTGCAGCTGATCCTGCCGGGACGCACGGACCACGGCCTGGTGGCGGACGCGGGCCGCTCCAACTACGACCGGTTGCTGCGCAAAGGGGTGCGCATCTTCGAACTGCAGGTGGCGATCCTGCACGCCAAGACGGCAGTGATCGACGGCGGCTGGTCGACCGTGGGCTCAGCGAATATCGACCGCCGCAGCTTCCTGCATAACTACGAGCTGAACGTGATCGTGCTCGATACTGGCTTCGCGCGTGAAATGGAGGCAGCGTTCGACGAAGATCTGCGCAATTCGAAGGAAGTGACGCTGAAGGAGTGGCGCAAGCGCCCGGTCACCGAGCGCGCCAAGGAACTGGCCGCGCAGATGCTCGCCTACTGGCTGTAACCCGTCAACGTCATCCCCGCGTGCGCGGGGATGACGGGATGCTTACAGTCCGGCGGCCATGAGGCCTTCGTTGTGCATCGCCCAAATATTGGCCGAGCGCAGGAACGCCTCCGTATGCAGCACCGAGAACTCCTGGTGGATCATGTCCCAGCCGTAGGTGTCTACCTCCACCCGGTCGTGCTCGATCCGCAGCAGATTGAACGAGTTCACCTCGCCGCGCCCGCGCGTGGACGTCGCGGTCCCGGCCTGCACCACCAGCGCCGCGTAGTCGCCCAGCTGGTAGCGTTCCATGGTGTTGCTCGCGTGCCGCGCATGCAGGTGCCCCGCCAGCAGCACATCCACCCCAAGGCTGGCGAAGGCCTCCATCGCCATCGACGCCCGGTCCACCAGGTCGCTCTCCTCCTCGTGCCCCTCGGGCAGGTCGAACGGGTGGTGGGTGACCACGATCTTCACTACATGCTCCGGCAGGTCGCTGAAATGGGTGTGCACTTCCGCCAGCTGCTCCTTGTTGATGCGCCCGTCCTTGAAGGTCAGCGAACGCGCGGTGTTGATCCCGACCACGGCGATCTCGTCGTCTGCATACATCGGCGACAGGTCGTCGGTGATGTAACGCTTGTAGCGTGTCAGCGGCTCGAAGAAGCGCCGGTAAACGTTGTACAGCGAGATATCGTGGTTGCCGGGAACGATGACCTGCGGCCCTGGCAGTGTGTCGAGCCAGGCGCGCGCCTCGGCGAACTGCTCATCCTTGGCGCGTTGGGTCAGGTCGCCCGAGACGACCACCACATCGGGATCGAGTTCGTTGACGAGGCGGGACAGCGGATCGAGCAGGGTGCCGTCGACACGGCCGAAATGCAGGTCGGACAGGTGAACCACGGTGCGCATGACTTCTCCTTAGCTGGGCGCGAACACGGTCAGGGCGGCGGGACGCACGCGGTAGGACAGCGGCGCCTTCATCAACCTGACCTCGCCATCGGTGGCGACGCGCAATAGTTTGTGGCGGGTTTCTATCTCCATATTTTCCACAAGTACCACATCGAAGTCGCGCGCTTGAGCCAGCCGGCCGCACAGGGCCCGCAGCGCGAAGCGCAGCAGCGACAGCCGGCCGGGATTCTGCGGGACGTACAGGCTCAGCGTTCCGCGGTCGAGCGCAGGGCGCGCGCCCAACGACAGCCCCTCCATCGCGTACTCGTTGTTGCCGATGAACACGAACGGCGTGCGGCGCGGCACTTCGTGCGGCCCGATCTTCAGGCGCACGCTCATGAACGGGAAACGGCGCAACGCGGATACCGTCGCGAGCAGCGCGGCCCACCACTTGCCGCGTCCCAGCTGGTGCTGCTGCTTTTCGCGGTCGCGCACGAAGTTGGGGTACAGGCCGAGGCTGGAATTGTTCAGGAAGATCCGGCCGTTGACTTCGCCCACGTCGACCCGGCGAGTGTGTCCGCGCGCGATGATTTCGACCGCGCGTTCGATTTCAAATGGAATGCCGAGGTCGCGGGCAAAGTGGTTCAGGGTGCCAAGCGGCAGCACGCCGAAGGTGGCGGAGCTGTCGACCACTTCCGAGGCGACCGCATTGACGGTGCCATCGCCGCCGCCGGCGACGATGGTGCGCGTCCCCCGCTCCAGCGCCGCGCGGGCGGCGTTGCCCATGTCGTCGCCGCCCTCCGCCACGATGACCTCGGCCTCCAGGCCGTGGCGGGCGAACAGCGCGCGCAGGCGGCCGGCCAGCTCAAGCTGGTCGTGACCGGCACCGGCGCCGCAGTTGATTATGACCGCGACGCTTTCGCCAGCCGCGCGCGGCGCCGGCGCAGGGTCGAGATCGATGTGATGCAGATCGTTAGCCACAAGCATCCTTCCGCAATCGCGGCCATCACGTCGGACAGATAATGCGCGCCAAGGTAGACGCGGCTGGTCGCAACCAGCAGCACCATCGCCATCGCCGTCGCGGCCGCCAGCGCCCAGCCGCGCCTGCGGTGGGTGGTGCGCACCAGGTAGGCCACCAGCAGGCCGTAGAACAGCGTGGCGGCCGACGCATGGCCGCTGGGGAAGCTGTAGGTCGCCAGCGTCAGCAGCGGCTCGTCGAATTGCGGGCGCGGGCGCTGGAACAGGTACTTTAGCAAAACGTTGATCAGCATGCCGCCGGGTACGGTAAGCAGCAGCGTGGCGAGCCAGTACCGTTCGCGCCGCAGCCACATCCACATGCCCAGCACCGCGGTCATCACCAGGATCCCGGGCGGGCCGTGCCAGTGGGTGATGAAGAACATGAACCGCGTCAACAGCACCGAATGGTTGGCGACGAACCAGTCCGACACCTGGCCGTCGAGCACGGTCAGTTCTTCGCCCTCGACCACCTCCTCGGCGATCTCGGCAAACGCCCAGCCCATCATCAGCATGAGCAGTACGCCGACCGTCAGGTGCAGGCCGGTCTCCTCGCCGGGCGTAAGGCGCGCGGCGATCCATTTGTTCAGTCGCTGGAGCATGGGCGCATGTTACCGGATTGGCAAAAACGCCACAGTTTCGGACGAACACTGGAAATTTATACAGTAACTGTGGATTTATACAGTAGTTGTGCTATTCTTTACTCATCCGATCAACACATTGACTGAGGAGTTAGACATGACGACCCTGAACAGCACCTTTGGCCTCGAATTTGCACCTACCCCTTTCCTCATGCGCATTGGCCGCCGTGAACTGCTGGTCACCCGCGATTTCCGCAAGCGCTTCTACGCGGTCAATCCGATCATCGAGTGCGATACCGGCATCGAAGCGGGCCACCTCGAAGTGCTGCTGTTCCGCCGCTGGTTGCTGATCCTGTCGCGCGCACACTGATCTGCAGGGGTCGTCGGGGCCGCGCTCCTTACTGTTGATTTCGCCACGGTATCGTAAGCGGCCCGGGAACTGAACCGTCCTACACTGAACGCCAACCATGTTTTGGCCAGTCAGAAAGGATCGTTCCCATGAACTTAAAAAAACTCGCCGATCAGGTGATCGTCATTACCGGCGCCAGCAGCGGCATCGGTCTCACCACAGCGCGCATGGCAGCCGAACAGGGCGCCAGGCTGGTACTGGTCTCGCGTGACCAGGAAACACTCGACAAGCTGGCCGAAGAGTTGCGCGCGCAGGGCCACGAAGCCCTGGCGGTGGCGGCCGACGTTGGCGTCCAGGCCGAGGTCGAGCAAATCGGCGCAAAGGCCATCGAGCGCTTTGGCCGGATCGACACCTGGATCAACAATGCGGGCGTATCCATCTTCGGGCGCCTCGAAGACGTCCCGATGGAAGACAGCCAGCGCATGTTCCAGACCAATTTCTGGGGCGTGGTGAACGGCTCGCTGGAGGCGGTGAAACACCTCAAGGAGCGCGGTGGCGCCCTGATCAACATCGGCAGCGAAGTGTCGGACCGCGCGATCCCGCTGCAGGGCATGTATTCCGCCTCCAAGCATGCGGTCAAAGGTTTTACCGATTCGCTGCGCATGGAGCTCGAGCACGACAAGCTGCCAATCTCCGTCACGCTGGTCAAGCCGACCGCGATCGACACCATGTTTACCGTCCACGCCAAGAATTACCTTGAAAAAGAGCCGCGACTCCCGCCGCCGGTGTATGCGCCGGAGATCGTCGCCAAGGCACTGCTGTACGCCGCCCAGCATCCGCAGCGAGACGTGTTTGTCGGCGGTCCGGCCAAGATGTCGGCCATGGGCGCCTACTATGCGCCGCGCCTGCTCGACCGCATCAACCAGCGCGCCACCTACCGCAACCAGATGTCGGAGCAGTGGGCCGATCCGGCGCGCGCCGACGCGCTGCACGCGCCCCACCCCGGCACCGAACTGCGCGAGCGTGACGAATCGATCGGGAAGGTGGTGGAGTCCTGTCCGTACACCGCGGTATCGCTGCGCAGCAAGCCGATCATGATGGGTGCGCTGATCGGCGGCGGTGCGCTGCTTGCCGCGTGGCAGTATTCGCGCCGTCGCTCGTCGTTCTGGTAAACGAAAGGGCGGCCGCGAGCCGTCATCCCCGCGAAAGCGGGGACCCATGCTGAACAAAGCTCTTCGGCCCGAGGTTCCCGCCTTCGCAAGACTGACGGTTAGCGGGGAATGTCCTCGTCGCTGCCATCCTCGCGCCGTCGCGTGCCAGGCAGGTCCTCGTCGCTGCCGTCTTCCACACCTTCGCTCGGGCCAGGAATATCCTCGTCGCTGCCCTCCCCGTTCGGCCCGATGATATGGTCGACGCCGATATCGCTGCCGTCTTCGGCCGTGGTATCGCGACCCGCCGAAGCGCGCTCCCCAGTTCCGGACGAATCCGTATCGCTGTCGAGGTTGGCGTCACCGAGGTCAGGCCCCGCCGTGCCGCGCGCCGTCCCGCTGTCGAGGTCCGAGGTGGTGCCGCTACCCAGGTCCAGCTGGTCCTGCTGCGCCAGGCCCGACCCGCCGACCACATCGCTGCCGCTGTCGGAAGTATCGCTGGGGCCCAATGCCCCGGTTCCATGCCCGCGCCCTAGGCTGCGGTCACGCCCTACCGGAAAATTGTCCGGATCCAAAGTACTTGTTCCACTCATGTCGTTACTCCAAAGTCTTTCAGAACGCGTGGCGCATGCCTATATTGATCGCCTTGTTCCCGCTGCCAGAATCGCTGGCGTTTCCGACCAAATAGCCGGCACCGCGCCTGTTGTTGATGCGCGAAATAGCCGCATAAAAATCGGTCCTGCGCGACAGCGCATAACTTGCGCCGAACGCGATCTGGTCCGCGTCATTGTTCGCAAGATCCTTGTCGTTCTTGCGGATGTAGGAGGCCAGCCACGTCGTTGCGCCGGCCGGCACCGCCACGCCGACCAGCACTTCGCGGCTGTCGGTGGACGGGGTGGTCGCCACGGCGGCGCTGAACGGGTTGGTCGGGTTCCATAGCGTGGCGTTGCCGTGGCCGCGGCTGATGCCGAACGCGGTGTAGGCAATCGCAGGTCCGACCCGGAGGTTGGCGGCAATAATCGAGTGGCGTGAATCGTATCGATTGCCGAGCGGCATGATGGGTTCGGTGCTGGTCGTGTTGCGCTTCTGGTGCGCCGCGCGGATCACCAGCGGTCCGCGCTCGATACCGATCGAAATGCCCCAGTTGCGGTGGGCCCGCGTGGTGCGTTCGCGCAGGCTGTAGGTCGCGGCCGTGAACACGCCTTTGCGGTTGCGTTCGAAGCGGACGCTGTCGTCCATGCGCTTCCCGGAGTAGCCGACCAGGTTGGTCGCGGTGCCGGCCATGCCGCCACGGAACGGGTCACCTACATCCACCAGCGCCAGGTAGTCCAGCGAATATTGGCGGCCCAGGGTCACCATCCCATGCTTGCTGGCCAGGCCGACGTAAGCCTGGCGGTTGAACAGGCGCTCGTCCTCCTCGCGGGTGCCGGTGTCGAGCATCACGCCGGCCTCGAGTCCAAACACCGCATTCAGGTTTTCCGTAATCGGTTCCGACCCGCGCACGCCGATGTGCGAAGTGGTGGCGACGCCGCTGCTGAGCTTCGCGGATGGGCAATCGTTAACACAACCGCTTTCCGCAACGACACCTGCATCGGCCACGCCATAGACGGTGACCGAGTTCTGGGTCTGCGCGCCCGCTGATGCCGCTGTGAGCATAGCCAGCGCGATGCTGACGGTTTTCATGCGCAACCTCGCTTATGCATTCTTATACATATTCGTGTTATCTCCCGATCCGGGTTTCCGTTCTGTCAAATGGCCCACATTAGGGGTGACGTTCCCGAATAAAAAGCGTGATCGGTTAAACAACTAACGCAAATCCTGTCCACTTCTATTTATGCTTGCGTTGACTCAACACGTTCTGGGGATCAAGTAGCGGTCCCCGGAAAAAGCAGCACAACCTCTCAGGCGGGCGGGCATGAAACGCGAAGACAGCTCCACGGCACCGGCATTGGCGGACGCGACGGCGGCAGCGCGCGCGGCCGGGCTGCGCTATGTCAGCGATGCGCGCCCGGGGATCGCGCGCAAGCCGGCGCGCTCCGGCGGCTTCCGTTACACCGGCCCGGACGGCAAGCCGGTCAGGGACGCGGCGACGCTGGCCCGCATCCGCGCGCTGGCAATTCCGCCGGCGTGGACCGACGTCTGGATCAGCCCCTCCGCCACCGGCCACCTGCAGGCCACCGGCCGCGACGCGCGCGGCCGCAAGCAATACCGCTACCATTCGAAGTGGCGCAGCGTCCGCGACGAGGTGAAGTACGAGCGCATGCTGAGCTTCGGCAAAGCGCTGCCCCGGATCCGGCAGGAAGTCGACGCCGCCCTGCGCCTGCCCGGCCTGCCGCGTGAAAAAGTACTGGCGACCATCGTCTACCTGCTGCAGGCGACGATGATGCGTATCGGGAATGAAGAATATGCCCGCACCAACAAATCCTTCGGCCTGACCACCCTGCGCAACCGGCACGTGCGGATCGACGGCAGCGAAGTCGAATTCAAGTTCCGCGGCAAGAGTGGCGTATTCCACAGCGTTAAGGTAGAGGACCGCCGGCTGGCGCGGATCATCGCCCGCACGCGCGAGCTTCCGGGCCAGGAACTGTTCCAGTATGTCGACGCCGATGGCGAGCAGCACACGGTGGACTCCTCTGACGTCAACGACTACCTGCGCAGCATCACTGGCGAGGATTACACCGCAAAGGACTTCCGCACCTGGGCGGGCACCGTGCTGGCGGCGCTGGCCCTGCAGGAGTTCGAAAAGTTCGACTCCGACGCGCAGGCGAAAAAGAACATCGTGCGCGCGATCGAGACCGTGGCCCAGAAGCTCGGCAACACGCCCTCGATCTGCCGCAAGTGCTATGTGCACCCGGCGATCCTCGACGCCTATCTCGAAGGCACCATGCTGGAAGGCTTGCGTGCGCGCGCCGAGCAGGAGCTGGTCAACGAACTGGCCTCGCTCGAACCCGAAGAAGCGGCCGTCCTTGCGTTGCTCGAAAAGCGCCTGCAAGCTGCCGCCAAGCCACGCTGACTGCGGCCCTTCACTGTTGCGCAACACCCGGCCTACCACCGTCATCCCAGCGAAGGCTGGGATCCATACTGAGCGTCCGCAGCCCACGCTATCGTTCAGCCGCCGACGCATGGGTCCCAGCCTTCGC
>DASTVB010000113.1:0-2619 GCA_035759315.1 Telluria sp.
GTACTCCAGGTTGACCTGGTGGACGATGCCGAAGCCCGGCGGCACCACGCCGAAGGTGTCGAACGCCTGCATGCCCCACTTCATGAACTGGTAGCGCTCGTTATTGCGCGAAAATTCCAGCTTCATGTTCAGGTCCAGGGCCTTCGGCTCGCGGAAATGGTCGATGGTCACGGAGTGGTCCACCACCAGGTCAACCGGCACCAGCGGCTCGATCTTCTTCGGGTTCACGCCCATCTTGGAGGCCACGTTACGCATGGCGGCCAGGTCGGCCAGCAGCGGAACGCCGGTGAAGTCCTGCAGCACCACGCGCGAGACCACGAACGGAATCTCGTCGGTGCGGTTGCCGACCGGATCCCAGCTGGCCAGCTGCTTGACGTGCTCTTCGGTGACCTTCTTGCCGTCGCAGTTACGCAGCACGGATTCGAGCACGATGCGGATCGAAACCGGCAGGCGCGAGACGTTCACGCCAAGGCTCTTCTCGAGCGCAGGCAGCGAGTAGAACTGGCCTTTCTTGCCGCCTGCAAGGTTGAATTCCTTGAGCGTGTTGAGGGTATTGCGGGACATGAATTCTCCTTGGTTAGGACTTTGCTATTCGGATATCTGTTTTGTTTTAATCCTGCGCCGCGGACTGGGCCGCCTGTTCAGGCGTCTGGCAATTGTTGGCGAGCTGGCGGCCGAGCTTCGAATCGAGCAGGATGCCCTTGCTTGGAATGCCGATCCAGGTCAGGCCGATCGCCAGGTTCTCAAAGCGCAGCGCGCCGGTGGTGGTGCCCACGCGCGTCAGGCGGTGCAGGCGCTTCTTCCAGCGCAGTGCGATGTGCGCGCCGTCGTTGTCGTTTTTGTAAATGGTGAGGGTGTTACCAAGTTCGCACTTGTATTCCACCACCGTGGTGTTGCTGATGTCCGGTTCGTCTTCCTGCGGGGATGCTTCGGCAGCTTTCGCCGGCTTTTTCTTGGCAGTGGACTTCTTGGCCTTGGCGGGCTTCTGTTCGACGGCTTGCGCAGGGACGGAGCACAGGACGACAGCGGCGAATGCCAGCGCGAAGGCGGCGAGCGGTTTGGAGAGGAGGGATGGCATCAGGCGGCTTCCGTAGGACGATCGTGGTTGACCAGCGCCGCAGCCGCTTCGGGCAAGGGCAGGCCGGCAAGTTTTGCACGCTGCAAAACGGTCCAATAATATCGGTAGCTCGCGCGGTCATGCAAGCGGCCATGTTGCGCAATTGGTCCCCAGCCTGCCGCCATGGCCTCCTGCAGGATGGCGGTGGCCTCGGCCACCTCCGACAGGCGCGGGGTAAACGCCTTCAGGATCGGCTTGACCTGGTCCGGGTGGATACTCCACATGCGGGTGTAGCCGAATTCGGCGGCGGCGCGCTGGGCGTCGTTGGCCACCACCGCGGAATCCTTGATTTCGGTGGTGACGTTATGCGAAGGCACCTTGCCATGCGCGTGGCAGGCGGCGGCGATTTCCAGCTTGGCGCGCACGATCAGCGGGTGCGTGAACTGGCCCGGCGTGCGCATCGCGGCGCCGGGAATGGCTCCGTAGTGGGCCGACACGAAGTCCATGATCCCGAACGACAGCGATTCGACCGCCGGCAGGGCGGCGATGGCGTAGGCGTCGCGCAGCGCGCCGTGGGTTTCGATCAGGATGTGGACCGGCATGTGCGGGCGGCCGGCGCGCACCGCGCGCGCGTGGATCACGTCGGCCGCGCGGGCCGCGTCTTCCAGCGATTCCGCTTTCGGCACCACCACGTAGGCGATGCGGGCGGCGGCGTTGCCGACGATGGTTTCGATGTCGTGCTCGAAGTGCGGGCTGTTGACGTCGTGGACGCGCACGCCGATGCGGTCGAAGCGGTTGTCCTCGCTGTTGATCAGGGTGGCGACCAGCAGCGCGTGCTCCGCTTCGGAGCCGGCGGTGGCGCCGTCTTCGCAGTCGAAGGTGATGTCGAACACGGGCCCAAGCTCTTGTTGCAGAGCCATCGACTTGCGCATCAGCTTTTCCGAGCCCGCGTAATGGTCGCAGGCGGGGAGCAGCAGCGGCTGCCGTTTATTCTGGAACAAGACCTCGGTAGGGTGCATGGAAAGGTACAGTTAGATCCGTCGTCCCAGCGAAGGCTGGGACCCATGCCGAGTGTCCGGCTTCGACAGCTTCAGCATGGGTCCCCGCCTGCGCGGGGATGACGGTGTTGCGATTACTTCAGCAGGTGGGCGACGCCGTCGCGCTCTTCGGTCAGTTCCTTGAGCGTGAGGTTGATGCGCTCTTGCGAGAACTCGTCGACCGGCAGGCCCTGGACGATGGTGTATTCGCCGTTCGCGGTGGTGACCGGGAAGCCGAACATGGTGCCTTCAGGGATGCCGTACGAACCGTCCGACGGGATGCCCATGGTGGTCCACTTGCCGTTGGTGCCCAGCATCCAGTCGCGCATGTGGTCGATCGCCGCGTTGGCAGCCGATGCCGCCGACGACAGGCCGCGCGCTTCGATGATCGCCGCGCCGCGCTTGCCGACGGTCGGCAGGAAGACGTCGCGGTTCCATGCGTCGTCGTTGATCATGTCCTTGACCGATGCGCCGTCGATGGTGGCGAAGCGGTAGTCGGCGTACATGGTTGGCGAGTGGTTGCCC
>DASTVB010000114.1:0-30773 GCA_035759315.1 Telluria sp.
GGCGCCGGCCGGCGCAGCCAACGCAAGCGCCAGCAGCGCCGGCAACGCGGCGCGCCTCAGCGGCCGTTTTTCGATCGAAAGGACGGGCATGGCAGTTCTCCTCAAGGGCGGATTTTCCCGGTCGTATCGTTCAGCTGGATAACCGGGAAGCGTGATGTAATTGATACCACCACGTTATCTGACGCTTGTGGGAATCTCCTGAAGAATTCCTGAAAAATCCCTTAAATTTGCGGGGCGCGATGATCGAGACAAGGCCATATCGATATTGCTTTGGCGAGTTCGAACTGGTGCCGTGCGATCGCGCCTTGCGCGCCAACGCACACGACGTGCGCCTGAGCGCGCGAGCGTTCGATGTGCTGGTCGAGCTGGTCGCGCGGCATGGGCAGCTGGTCACCAAGAGCCACCTGCTGCAAACGGTTTGGTCGGGGCTCGTGGTGGAAGAGAACAACCTGCAGGTTCAGATTGCGGCGATCCGGCGCGCGATCGGACGCCAGGGGATTGCGACCGTGCCGCGTTATGGATACCGGTTCACCATGCCTGTGTCGAGGATTCTCCCTGCGGGCTCAGTCCACGCCAGTGAATGAGCTTGCGCCCCGTGCATCAGAACCCGAGCATCCGGCATTCCGGCTCGGAGAACACCTTTTCCTTGGGATTGACAGGCCTTAATTGGGCGTCGGTCGCCGTTTCCAGGAATTCGACGCGGAGTCGCATCGGCGTCGACGACAGCGGCACCGCCCTGAAGAACGACGCGGAACGGGCGCGCGCAAGCCCGCACATGCCGCGCAAGACAAAGATGGAGCTCGACACCGAGCCACCGGAAGTGCGTATTACCTCCACAGTAGAAGCGCCGTCGGCGCGCTCCACTTCCCGGAACTGCATGTCGAGGACCTTACCGTTTTCGACAGGCCGTTTATCGGACTCGAGTTGGTAAAGCTGGACCGGATCGGCCACGGCCGCGGCCGCGCCATTCGCCAGCAAGATGGAAGCCGCCAGGATGTAGATCGCTCGCACAGTGCACTCCTCAGGAAAAAAGTGGCCCAGTTTGGCGCACGGCAGGCCGGAAGTAAAAGCGGGCGGCGGAAGTCTAGAAATATGCGCCTGGGGGTATCGCATAACGGACCTTAGGGCTCAGCATATGTACTTGAATACAATTTCGCGACATCGTCTGGCGCAGACAGATGGTAGCTTTGTCGTTCCTTGCTGATCATCTTTTCCGACACCATGAAAACTCTTCTTCTTGTTGCAGCAGTCGCCCTTACCCTCGCTGGATGCGCTTCGACCAGGAACACCGCGGCCGACAACGAGCCCGCGGAGATGCCCGAATACACCACCGGCAGCAGCATCGCGCAGAAGTCCAGGACCAAGCCAACTGCGGTGCAAACCGCGTCGAGCGAAGCACTAAGTGAAATCCAGCGCAACAGCCCGATTCCGATGCGCTGACTGAACCACGCAGCGCGGCGATCACGTACACTCAGCAGTAACTCTTTACCAACTGCTGACCCGGATGATCGCCATGCCCAAACTGATCCCCATCCTTTTTGCGTGCGCGTTCGCCACGGCCGCGCATGCGCAACAGCCAGCATTCGCCACCAGCTTCGACGGCCCGGACGGAAACCGCTTCGACAAGGCGGTGCATAGCGTCTACGACAAGCGCGAGAAGGACTGGCGCAACGGTGCGATCGTCTACCAGGTGCTGGTCGACCGGTTTGCGCCAAGCGCCAACCTCGAGGCCAAGCGCAAGCTGTATCCGGCGCCGAAGATCCTGCGCAGCTGGAGCGAAACGCCCAAGCGCGGCACCTACGTCGAGAGCGAACGGCTATGGAGCCACGAGATCGAGTTCTGGGGCGGCGACCTGGCCAGCCTCACCGGCAAGCTCGCTCACGTGGAGGCGATGGGCGCCGACGTCCTCTACCTGAACCCAATCCACCTCGCGTACACCAACCACAAATACGACGCCTTCGACTACAACGCGGTGTCGCCGGAGTTCGGCACGCGCGCGGACGTGAAAACGCTCGCCGCCGACGTGCACCAGCGCGGCATGAAGCTGGTGCTGGACGGCGTGTTCAACCACATGGGCCGCAACTCGCCGAAGTTCCGTGACGCCTTCTCCAACCCGGCCAGCCCGTGGCGCGACTGGTTCTACTTCGGTCCGCAGTACCAGAGCGGCGCGCGGGTGTGGTGGCTGGCCGAGAACCTGCCCGAACTGAACCTCGAGAACCCCAAGGTGCGCGCGCACGTGTACGGCGCGAAGGATTCGGTCGTGCGTAGCTACCTGCGCGACGGCGTCGATGGCTGGCGCCTGGACGTGGCCGTGGACATCGGCTTCAAATGGCTCGACGAGCTGACACGCGCCGCGCATGCGGAGAAGCCCGGCTCGCTGGTGGTCGGCGAAATCGCCAACTATCCGAAGGAGTGGTTCCCCGCGGTCGATGGCGTGATGAATTTCACCCTGCGCGAAATCGTGTTGCGGCTCGCCGGCGGCAAGCTCGAGGCGCCGCAGGCCCTGCGCATGGTCGACCGCATGGTGGCCGAGTCGGGCACGGACAACCTGCTCAAGAGCTGGCTGATGCTGGACAACCACGACACCGCCCGCGTCGCCACCGTGCTGCCGGACGAGAACCAGCGCCGGCTGGCGCAGGTGCTGCAGTTCACGCTGCCCGGCGCGCCCAACATCTATTACGGCAGCGAGCTGGGCATGACCGGCGACAACGACCCCGAGATGCGCGCCCCGATGCGCTGGGACTTGGTGCGCGACGACAACGCCACGCTGGCATGGACGCGCAAGCTGGTCGCTCTGCGCAAGCAGCACCGTGCCTTGCGCGTGGGCGACTACCGTCCTGTCACCGCGAACAGGCTGTTCGCGTTCGAGCGCCACACCGACCGCGCGCGCGACACTGTCGTCGTATTGGCCAATCCGTCCGCCGCCGAGGTGAGCGAGACCGTCATGCTCGGCAACAGCAAGCTGATGAACAACTGGATGATGGTCGATAAGCTCAGCGGCGCGAAAACGCAGCTGACCTCCGGCCTCCTCATCGTGAAAATCCCTGCTAATGGCGTGATGGTACTGGTGCCTGAAATGACGCCCGGTGCCGGATACAGCGCCTACAAGCGCGTGCAGTAACATCGCTGGCGTGGCGGATTCGAACATGATTATGCCGAATCCGCCAATTGTCACAGGCACCCCGCGCGGACCGGCCACCACCGCGCCCGCGACGCAAGGCCTCTTACAGGAAGATGCCGCCTGACACCTCGATGCGCTGGGCATTGACCCAGCCGCAGTCAGGCCCCAGCAGCGCGGCCACCACGCCGCCAATGTCGTCCGGCAGGCCAACCCGGCCCAGCGCCGTCTGCGACGCGATGAAGGCATTGACGCCAGCGTCATCGCGCACCACCCCCCCGCCGAAGTCGGTTTCGATCGCGCCCGGAGCAATGACGTTGACCGCGATCCTGCGCGGCGCCAGTTCCTTGGCCAGGTAGCGCGACATCACTTCGACCGCTCCCTTCATCGATGCGTATGCCGAATACCCCGGCAGGGAGAAGCGCGCCAGGCCGCTCGAGACGTTGATGATCCTGCCGCCATCGGCCATCAGCGGCAGCAAGCGCTGGGTCAGGAAGAACACGCCTTTGAAGTGGATGTTGACCAGCGAGTCGAATTGCTCTTCGCTGGTCTCGTCGAACGCGGCGTGGACACCGACTCCCGCGTTATTGACCAGGAAGTCGAAATCCCGGCGCTGCCACTTGGCCTGCAGCAGGCTGCCCACCTGTTCCGCGAACTGCGGGAACGACGCGCTGTCGCAAGCGTCCAGCTGGAGGGCGGCGGCCTTCCGCCCCATGGCTTCGATGGCTGCGACGACATCGGCCGCCTCCGCCGCGCCGCGATGGTAGGTCACGATCACGTCGGTCCCGTGCTGGGCGAGCTTCAACGCCGCGCTTTTGCCGAGGCCCCGGCTGGCGCCGGTAATCAATGCGATTTTCTGGTTCATCTGGGACTCCTGGTCAGTAAGTAGCTGCAAGTTTATTGACGAAGCGGACGCGAACAAAGACTCAAAATCTGATTACACTGTTCACCATGTCTAAACAAAGGAGCAGCAATGAACCGCCTGGAGGAAATGCAGGTCTATGTCCGGGTGGCCGAACTGGCCAGCTTCACCCAGGCTGCGCACGAGCTTGGACTGTCGAAAGCGAGCGTCTCGGGCGCCATCCGCACGCTTGAATCGTCGCTGGGCGTACGGCTGCTCCAGCGCACCACCCGCCGCGTCCAGATGACGGTGGACGGGCACGCGTTCTATGACCGCTGCCGCCAGGTCCTGGCCGAACTCGACGACCTGCAGGCGATGTTCCAGCATGACGCGGCGGAGCTCAGCGGCCACTTGCGGGTCGATATGCCAATCGGCTTCGCGCGCAACATCGTGCTGCCGCGCCTTCCCGAATTGCTCCATGCCCACCCAAGGCTCACCCTGGACCTGAGCAGTACCGACCGCCGCGTGGATATTGTGAAAGAAGGATTCGACTGCACGGTGCGCGTGGGGCAGCTGGACGACTCGGCGCTGGTGGCGCGTCCACTCGGCAGCTTTGCCATGATCAACTGCGCCAGCAGCGCCTACGTGGCCCGGCACGGTGTGCCCGACAGTCCTGCCGCCCTGGGATCGCACCGTCTGGTGGCGTATTCCCCCGGCCTTGCCGGAACGCGCGAGGCGCGCTTCGAGTACGTCGAAGCAGGCAAACAGCACAGCATCACCGTGCCGGCCGCCGTGGCCGTCAACAACACCGATTCCTATCAGGCGGCCTGCCTGGCCGGTCTTGGCATCATCCAGGTGCCTGAAGTCGGGGTGCGCGACCTGCTCGCACAGGGAAAGCTGGTGCAGCTGTTGCACTCCTATCAGGCTGCACCCATGCCGGTCACCCTGCTCTACCCGGAGCGCCGGCACATCGCCAAGCGCGTGCAACGCTTCATGCACTGGCTGGCAGAGATCACCCAGCCGTACGTGCAGTAAACGCGGACCGGCCGCACGGACCAAGTGGCCGATCATGCGTTTCATCGCGCGAAAACGGCGACTCGTCGCAATGCGGTGGTTGACCGGGGTGGGGTTCTCTATAGTTCACTCAACCCCACCGCATTTCGACAAGGAGCACTGACATGAACATCGCACGCAACATGGAATTCATCATCGTTTCCGCACTCGCCACCCTGATGGCGCACGGCGTTGCAACGGCGGCGATCCCCGCGAAAGCTGTCAACGCTTCGGTCGCCACTTACGCCGTCAACGACGCCGGAATCGCCGTCGTGACGGTTACCGCCAAGCGCCTGACGCCTGCACAGAAAGCAGTCGGCGCATAAAGCAAACGCCCTCGGAGCACCCTCAAGCCCAGCCCTCGCGGCTGGGCTTTTTTTATTTCCTCTGCCACGTGCGCCATGGCGTACCGCCCGCCGTTACTGGCTTCCCGCGCATCCCCGCATTTCCAGCCAACACACGGCGCCCGTACAGAACCGGGTCCATGTGGTCAAAACTGCAGTTCAGCGTCCAATTCATGCAGCTCGTCGCAATCCGGTGGTTGACCGATGGGGGCATGTCTATAGTTCACTCAACCCCACCGCATTAATCGACAAGGAGCACTGACATGAACATCGCACGCAATATGGAATTCGTCCTCGTAAGCGCACTGGCCACCCTGATGGCGCACGGCGTTGCTACGGCAGCGATCACCGCGAAACCAGTCAACGCTTCGGTCGCCACTTACACCGTCAACGACGCCGGAACCGCCGTCGTGACGGTCACCGCCAAGCGCCTGACTGCCGAACAAAAAGCGGCCGGCGTATAACAAGCAATCACTCGATCAAACGGAGACCCAACATGACCCAGCTCTTCCGCGCCGCCATCCTCGCCACCGCAATGTGCGCCACCGCCGGCACCGCAATGGCCCAGCAGACCACCGAAAGCCGTCCGATCGACGCGAAGGTATCGAGGATCAATCTTGGCGGCGTGCTCGAGCTGCACGTCAAACAGGGTCCCACTGCATCGCTGACGCTGTCCGGCGACCGACGCCTGCTGTCCAAGGTCACCACGCGCCAGAACGGCGACGTGCTGACCATCGACATGGACAAGATCGGCTTCAGCTGGGGCAAGAACGAAGGCACGGTGCGCGCCGACCTGACGGTGCCGAACCTGAGCGAGTTCACTTCGCGCGGCGTCGGCGAGGCGACCATGACCGGCTTTTCCGGCAATTCGATCACGCTGGTCCAGGACGGAGCTGGCGCCATCAACATGAGCGGCAACTACCGCTACGTGAAGGCGCGCCTGGCGGGCGTGGGCAGCATGAAGCTCAATACCGGCAGCAGCGAGGAAGTTGACCTGTCCCTGAAAGGCGCGGGCGAAATCTCGATCGCCGGCAAGGCAAAGCTGCTGCGCGCATCGCTCGGCGGTGTTGGCGGCCTGGAAGCGAAGAACCTGGTGGCCGATGTGGTGGACGTGAACATGAGCGGCCTGGGTGGCGCTTCGGTCTACGCGAAGAATTCCTCAAAGGTGAACCTGGGCGGCATGGGCAGCGCCACCGTGTACGGCAATCCTGCCCAGCGCAACTCGACCGGCAATGGCCTGGGCCGGGTGCAGTACAACTAAGCGGCAGTTCAACCCGGCGCAGGCGTCCTGCTGTCACGGGCGCGCGCCTCCCTCGCTTCCAGCGCTTTCGCACCGGGCACCGCGCGCTTCGTTTTCCGCGCGGCCGCCGCGGTGCGGTTCGCCACCTGGTCCTTGCCGATCACCAGGCGCATATCGGTCTTCCAGCAGTTGTCGACTTCGACCATCGTGGCCGCGCCGAATTTTTCAGCCAGCTTCGATGCAGCGTCCCGGAACCCGCTCTCGTATTCGATCCGCGTGCGTTCGACGCTGAACCCCTTCTGGTTGGTCAGCCGCACCACGCGCAGGCGCTCGTTCGAGATCCGCCGCGCCGTGGCCGCCGCCATTCCACGCACACCATTTCCGTTGCGGACCTCGATGCGCACCGGCGCCGGTTGCGCCTGCCCGACTGCGGCAGGAGCGGCAGTGGCGGTGATCGGCATCTCCACCGGCGCGGTGGACACGCCGGCAGGTTCGGCCGCATCGGCATCGAGTTTATCGGCTGCGGCCGATACCATCGGAACGGCGCCCGCCAGCTCCTGCACCGGCGCCTCCACCGGCTCCGCTTTCGCCGCCATGCCGCGCAGGTCGACCACGCCGCTGCTGGCGTCCAGCTCGCGGCTGGCCCAATCGCGCGTCGTTCGCGGCGGCGCCGCCACCGCACTGACGATGGCCGGCACGGACGATCCTTTGGCCAGCGCGTAATCGGCGGTGAACTCGTGCCTTTCGAGGGCGGCGGCCTGGCGGAACATCAGTTCGGCGCGGTCGGGCTGTCCGAGCTTGCGCAGGGCGCTGCCCAGGTGCTGCCATCCGCGCGCATTCAATGGATCGAGCAGGCAGGCTTTTTCCAGCGCCGCCAGCGAGGCGTCGTATTCGCCGTTCAGGAACAGCGCGTAGCCGAGGTTGCGGAACAGGTAGGCCGACTCGGGACCAGTGTGCGCGGCGGTGAGCCTGCGCCAGATGGCGATCGCACCCGCATAGTCGGCCTGTTCCGCCAGCCCGGTCGCCCTGCGGTTCTCCGCGGCGGCGGAGCCATCAACCGCTTCCGGCGCGAGCTGCGGCCGGTCTCCCGGCGTATTGGCGCAGGCCAGCAGCAGCGCGCCGGCGCAGGCGCTCGCTATTCGTTTGAGTGTCGCTTGCATGGGACCTCCGGATTACTTGTCTTTCATGATGATGGCCTTACCCTGGATCATGGCGGGGCCGAGCAGGACGAACATCAGCGTCGGGAAGATGCAGAAGATCAGCGGGAACAGCAGCTTGAGCGCGATTTTGGCGGCGGCTTCCTCCGCCACCATACGGCGCCGCATGCGCAGGTTGTCCGAGTGGACCCGCAACGAATCGCCCATGCTGGTACCGAAGCGCTCGGACTGGATCAGCATCGCCACCAGCGAATCGACGTCCTCGACGCCGCTGCGCAGCGCGAAGTTGCGCAGCGCACGTTCCTTGGTGAAGCCGGCCCGCATCTCCATCAGCACCAGCTGCAGTTCCTGCGCCAGCGTCACGCTCTTGATGTGGATCTCGGAGGCCACCTTGACCAGCGCACGCTCCAGGCTCAGGCCGGCCTCAACGCAGACGGTGAGCAGGTCGAGCGCGTCCGGGATGGTCTCGAAGATCTCACGCTGCCGCCGGTTGGCGACGTGCCGCAGCACGAAGTTGGGCAGGTAGTAGCCCAGGGCGGCAGTGGCGAGCAGGATGGCAAGGTAGCGCTGGCCCTGCACCATGGGCGCGGCGGCGACCAGGATCACGGCGGTCAGCAGCGGCAACCCGAGCGCGAGCACGGTCTTCGAAGCGAAGAACAGCACCGGCGCGCCGCGCTTGCGCCATCCGGCATTCATGAAGCGGGTCCGCAGGGCCGAGCGCTCCCAGCCCTCCTCCGGCACCGACAGCTTGGTGAACGGTTCGGCCACCCGGGCCACGCGTTCGACCCAGCCGTCGCCCTCGAGCGGCGACGCCTCGGTGCGACCGGTCAGGCTGCGCAGGCGCGCACGCAGCGTACCGGGCGCGAACAGCGAGATCGCGGTGAAGGCGAGCGCGCCCACCACCACGAACAGCACCACCAGGAACAGCATCTGTCCGATTTCCATCGCTCACCTCATACCCGGATATGGATAACGCCGCGCAGCCAGACCACGCCGACCAGGATCATCGCGACGCTGGTCCACACGATCTGGATGCCGCTGGGATGGTTCCAGAGCACGCTGATGTACTTGGGATT
The DNA here is from genome assembly GCA_035759315.1 of Telluria sp. GTDB lineage: Bacteria > Pseudomonadota > Gammaproteobacteria > Burkholderiales > Burkholderiaceae_D > Telluria. The sequence goes on from DASTVB010000114.1 coordinate 8,830, forward strand.
CATGACGCTCATGATCGAGGTCAGTACCAGCGGCATCAGCCCCAGCACCCAGGCCGACATGCGGCCTTCCGCCGACAGCACCCGCACCCGCGCGCGCAGCTGCATGCGCTGGCGGATGATTTCGCTGATGCTCGCAAGGATCTCCGCCAGGTTGCCGCCCGACTCACGCTGGATCAGCACCGCGATCACCAGGTAGCGCAGGTCGGTCAGCGGGATGCGCGCGGCGAGGTTGTGCAGTGCTTCGTTCATCGAGGCGCCGTAGTGGATTTCCTCGTGCGCGATGCGGAATTCGCCCGCCAGCGGCTCGGGCAGCTCGGTGCCCGCCATGTGCAGCACGTTGGCGAACGAGTGGCCGGCGCGCAGCGCACGCGCGATGAAGTCGGCCGCTTCCGGCAGCTGTTCGTCGATCTTCTTCAGGCGCCGGCGGCGCGCCCTGCCCGCCATCCAGTACGGAATCGCGGCCATGAACAGCACGATCACGACCGCGGCCGGTATCGGGACCGGCAGCGAACGCACCAGAACCACTCCGAGCAGCAGGCTGCCGGCGGTCAGCGCCAGGAAGCGGCTCACCAGCCAGGGCAGGCCGGACTGGATCAGCAGCCGGTCCAGCGCAGTGGTCCCGGGAAGCTTGCGCAGCATGCCGTCCAGGCCTTCTCCATTCGCGTAGCGCCGCTGCTTGAGGATCGACACGGTCTCGGACGAGGCCCCGGTACCGGTCGACATCAGGCGCAGGCGCTTGCCGATCCGCTTGGCGCTTTCCCCGTAATGGTCGGACCACCACAGGTAGCCGCCTTCGATCATCAGGATCACGGCGGCGAACACCAGCACCGTGAAGGCGTAGAAGATGGTATCCATTATTCGTACACCCGCAGCGGATCGAAAGCGTCGTCGGGCACCGGCGTGCCGAACAGGCGCAGGCGGTCCGCGAACCGCGGCCGCACGCCGGTGGCGCAGAAGTGCCCCTTGACGCGGCCGTTGGCGTCGACGCCGCTCTGCTCGAAACGGAAGATTTCCTGCATCGTGATCACCTCCCCTTCCATTCCCGTGATCTCCTGCATGCTGACTAGCTTGCGGCAGCCGTCGGTCAGGCGCGCCACTTGCAGCACCACGGTGATTGCGGAACAGACCTGCTGGCGCGTGGCGCGGATGGTCAGGTTCACGCCCGACATGCTGACCATGTTCTCCAGCCGCGACAGCGCGTCGCGCGGCGAGTTGGAGTGGATCGTCGCCAGCGAGCCTTCGTGGCCGGTGTTCATCGCCTGCAGCATGTCGAGCGATTCGGCACCGCGTACTTCGCCCAGGATGATGCGGTCCGGGCGCATGCGCAGCGCATTGCGCACCAGCGCGCGCTGCGTCACCTCGCCCTTGCCTTCGATATTCGGCGGGCGCGTTTCGAGCCGTACCACGTGCGGCTGGCGCAGCTGGAGTTCGGCCGCGTCCTCGATCGTGACGATGCGCTCGGCGGCCGGAATGAAACCCGAGATCAGGTTCAGCAGCGTGGTCTTGCCGCTGCCGGTGCCGCCCGAGATCAGGATGTTGACCTTGGCCCGGCCCAGCGCGCGCAGCACCTGCACCATCGGCGGCGTCAGGCTCTTGAGCTCGAGCAGGTTCTCGGCCGTCAGCGGCACCGTCGCGAAGCGCCTGATCGACAGCAGCGGGCCGTCCACCGCCAGCGGCGGGATGATCGCGTTCACGCGCGAGCCGTCCGGCAGGCGCGCATCGACCATCGGGCTCGATTCGTCCACCCGCCGCCCGACGCGGGACACGATCTTCTCGATGATCTTCATCAGGTGGGCGTTGTCGTGGAAGCTGATGTCGGTCAGCTCCAGCTGGCCGCGCCGTTCCACGTACACCTTCGAAAAGGTGTTCACCAGGATGTCCGAGACGCTGGGGTCGGACAGCAGCGGCTCGAGCGGGCCGAAGCCGAGCATCTCGTGCTGGATGTCGAGCACCAGGTTATGCCGCTCCTGCTGGTTCAGGACGATGCGCTCTTCCTCGATGATGCGGGCGACCAGCAGCGCCAGCTCGTGCTTGAACTGCTCGCTGGTGAGCCGCTTCAGGCGCTCCAGGTCGATCCGGTCCAGGATCAGCTGGTGCATCGTCTTCTTCAGGTCCTGGTACGCCAGGTTGGTGTTTTCCGGCGCCGGGTGCAGCGGCGGAAGCATCTCGTCGCGTATCGCCAGCCGTTCTCGAATCGTCATGGTGGGCTCCGCATCGATGTCAGTGTTCGTTGTCGGCGCGGCCGAACAGGCGGTCGAACAGGCCGCGGCTTTCCTGCACCACGCGGCGCGCGGTGACGATTTCCACCAGCTCACCCATGCTGCGCGCCACCGCGCTGCTGCGCGCGAGCTGCAGCACCGGCACGCCCTGGTTCACCGAGTCGGTCACCGCGATGTAGTCGTTCGGCAGCGTGTGCAGCACTTCCGCACCGAGAGCCGTCTGCAGGTCGTTCAGGCGCAGCCGCCCGCCTTTTTCGTAGCGGTTGACGATCAGCCGGGTGTGCTCGGGCGGGTAGCCGAGCGAGCGGAAAATATCGATCAGGCGGCGCCCGTCGCGGATGTCGGGCAGTGCCAGCTGCAGCACCGGGTAGATGTCGTCGGCGTTGTCCAGCGCGCGCAGCGATACCGCGTCGATCTGGCGCCCGACGTCGAGCAGAATGTAGTCGTAATGCTGGCGCGCCACGCGCAGCACGGTGTCCATCTGTTCCGGCTTGAGCGAGGAGCCCTGGGCCGGGTCATCGGCGGCGGCCAGCACGCCGAAGCCGTCGGTCACGTGCACCAGGCAGGAATCGAGGAAGGCGCCGTCGATGCGCGCGATCTGGGTGCACACGTCCGACAGCGTCATGGCCGGCTTCTGGTCCGAGACATACAGGGTGGCGTCGCCGAACTGCCCGTTCAGGTCGATCAGCATGACCTTCTTGCGCGCCAGCGAGGCCAGCGCATAGCCAAAGTTGGTGGAGATGAAGGTGGTGCCGCTGCCGCCCTTGCAGGAGATGAAGGCAAGTACCTTCCCGTCGCGCATGCTGGACATCCCGGTCGCCTCGGCCAGGCGGTCGAGCGCTTCGTGGAAGGAGCGGTGCACCAGCGGCAGCTGCAGCACTTCGCGCACGCCGGCGCGCATCGCGCGGATCAGGAGGTCCTGCTGCTGGTCGCGCGTGAGCAGCATGAAGCAGGCCTGCGAATACTGCTTGCACAGGCGCTCCAGCATGTCCGGTTCGGCCAGGTCGTCGCCGGCGGCGTCGACGATCACCAGGCCGATCCCGCCCGCCGGGATGCGCTCAAGGGCGTCGCGCAGGCTCGACCTGACCGCGGTGGCGTCCAGCGGCGGTACGCGCGCGGTGCCCTGCGTGGCGATTTCGGCGCACAGCTGGGTGTCTCGCGAAATGACGAGGCCTTTCATCGTCAACCTCCTGTTCAGGAGCAGTCGCCCGGCCTGTAGCCGAGCGCGCCCGCCGGTACGTCTGTTTGAAAAGTCGGATACTGCAAGCCGCCGGCGGTCGCCAGCCCGGGCAGGCCGAACAGCGGCTTGAACTCCACCGGAGTGCAGGCGTCCGCCTCGCCGTTCGGGTCGCACAGCTGCACGCGGACGAAGCGCACGCAGGTGGCGTCGGCCGGGTTCTGCATGCAGGTCGCGAAGTTGCGCGCGGCGCAGCTGGTCGGCGGCGTGATCGGCACGCGCGCCTGGTTAAGGTAAGCCACCCGCAGGTAGCTGCCGTCGATCACCGGATCGGTCAGGGCCACGCCGTTGAACGCTGCGGCGGCCAGCAGCGCGGTGTGGTCGCCCGCCAGCGGCGCTGCGGCGACCGCCGTGGCCGCGCGCCGGGTGGCCGCCGACATCGTGTTCCACAAGAACATCAGGCGCGCGATCTCGATGATGCCGAACACCAGCAGGAAAAACACGGTCGCGAGGATGCCGGCTTCCACCGCCACCGCGCCGCGCTGGCGCCGCTTACTCCGACTGGATACGCCCGGCATAGGGGACCTCCACGTTGATTGTCACCGGGATGCCGTCGCCGCCGCCGTCGATCGGGAACAGGTCGGTCTGGAGGAAGGCCTCCACTTCCACCTGCACGCTCCTGGTGCCCGTGAGGACGCAGTCGTCGTCCGGAATGCATTCGATGTCGATCGACTGGAAAGTGCTGCCGCTGCGTTCGGCCGCTTCGACCACCAGCGCCGATGCGCTGTCCTCGACGGCGTCGAATCCCGCCAGGTCCGCCATTTCGGACGGTGTGGCGCTGGCGACCAGCGCGGCCGCATCGTAAGCGGCGGCCTCCAGTTCGCTGTACTGCCACAGCGCGTTTCCGATCGCCCAGGTGCCCGCCATCATCACGAGCGCACCCAGCATGACGAAGGCCATTTCGACAGCCGCGGCGCCGGCCTCGCGGGAGCGGTTCACGGGTTTCATTGGTACAGCCTGACCATGATGGCCGGTGCGGCGGCCGGCAGCAGCCCGCCGAACTCCCCGGGAATCGCGCCGTTCTCGGCGCGCGAGGTGAGCATGAACTTGCCGATCGCGAGCACCGTCGCTTCGTCGTCGCTGACCGGGCACTGGAGCAGGGGCACGTTCAGGATGCGGCGGTACGGCAGCGCGCGGCCGCTCGGCGCCACCCAGTTGCCGGCCAGGCGGTGCAGGTAGGCGCGTGGATTCGAGTTCGACCAGCTGTTGTTGTGCACCAGGTTGTTGGTGCTGCCGTTATCCACCGGGTACAGGCTGGTCACGTCCGCGCGGACGAATTTGTCGCCAGCGTGGCCCGCCGCGGTTGCGTCGTACTTGACCGGCCGCGCGTAGGCCCACAGCGCGCCGTAGGCGTCGCGGGTGCGTTGCGGCGTCACCGTCCCAGCCGCGCCCTCGATGTCCGCGATGGTCTGGCGCTTGCCGCCGAAGTCGCGCGCCGCCGCGTAGGGAACCGTCGGGGTGTTGTTCAGCCAGCTGACGTCCATGTACTCCTTGATGTTCTTGTCGGGCAGGGTGCCGCCGGGATTGCAGCTGGAGGCCAGCTCGAAGCGCGAATTCAGTTCCGGGAACAGGTCGGCCGGGAACGGCGACCTGACGAACACCCGGTTGCTCTTTGGCTGGAGGATCGCGCCGCTGCATACGAAGGGCGCCAGCGCGTCATGCTCGAAGCTGGCGTCGTCGGAGGTGCCGGCGCCGGCATCCGGGAACTCGATCGGGTTGACGACGAAACTCTGCACGCCGCCCACGCCCGCGGGGTGCATGTCGAGCAGGTTGTAGGTAACGCCGCGGCGGAATCCGTACTCCACCAGTTCCGAGGTTCCCGCCATGCCGGGCACCGGCCGGGCGGATGTGCGGTCCTCGCTCATCGCGCAGACGGCCAGCGGCATCATTTGCATCATGGTCGGCCCGGCAATCGCGATCCCGCCCAGCTTGGGCAGTGCGACCGCCTCCGGCGGCGCGAAGAAGCGGGTAATCTCCATCACCTCCGGGGCGAACTCGGAGGCGTCGACGCGCGCGAACCTCAGCCTGAGCAGCTCGTCCTCCGCCAGCGCTTCCGCTTCGGCCCTGGTCTGCCACGGCCCGTCTGCGCTGGTCGCAAAGCGCAGGGCGGCGTCGTTCCATACCGCCTCGTCGCCATGCAGTGCGGCCAGCCGGGTGGCGGCCGATTCCGCCTCCGACAGCGCCAGGCCGACGCCACCCACCGTGCCGTCCAGCTCCTGGGCCGCGGCCAGCGCCGCCGCGTCAGCGTAGTGCTTGACGTAGGTGTGGCGCGCGTAGACCTGGCCGGTATCGAGCGCCAGCCCCACCAGGGACAGCAGCAGTACCAGCAATACCGCGAAGATGACGGCATACACCCCGTCCTGCGGCGCCGGCATGCGCGGCTTCATTTCCAGGCGCCTTCTTCGGTCGTCGCCACCGGCGAAGCCAGCGGCTTGGAGCCGCCGAAGGACTTCTGGTAGCGTTCCTGGGCGTTGACCGCGGCCCGGCCATCCAGGCCGACCACCTGGCTGGTGTCGCGCACGCCGGCGTGGTCGATCACCTGCGCCGCCATCGCCATGCGCACCGCCTGCGTCGAGGCGTCATCGGCGCGCAGCAGGCCGCCCGAACAGGCCGACAGCGCCAGGCTGGCGGCAGCTGCAAGGATCAAACGTTTCATGTCGCGCTCCTATCGAAGTTCAAAGCCGCTGGGGCTGGCCGTGGTCGCCGCGGTCGCCGGCGCGGCGGCCGGCGTGGCGTCCCGCTCCTGGCTGCCGAATTTGGCGCCGAACAGCACGTCGGCGCGCGAAGGGATCGGCACGGCGTCGGTCGGCAGCGGGACCGGCCCGACCTGCGGCCGCACCAGCCGCGCCGTCACCACGAACACCAGCTCGGTCTTGTCCTGCTGGTAGTCGACGCTGCGGAACAGCGCACCCAGGATCGGCACCTCGCCGATTCCCGGCAGGCCCTTGAAATTACTCAGCAGGTTATTCCGCAGCAGCCCGCCGATCGCGAAGCTCTGGCCGTCCATCAGCTGGATCGTGGTACTGGCGCGGCGCCGCGTGATCAGCGGCAGGATCGCGTTGCCGGCGATGCCGACCGCGGACAGGCCGATGCCTTCGCGCGATATCTCCGACACTTCGGGCGAGACCTTCAGGTTGATGCGCCCGCCCGCCAGCACGGTCGGCACGAATTTCAGGCCGACGCCGAACTCCTTCTCTTCCAGCGAGACCCGCTCGTCGGCCTGCCCCACCGGAATCAGGATGCTGCCGCCGGCCAGGAAGCTGCCTTCCTGGCCGCTGAGGGCCATCAGGGTCGGCTCGGCCAGCATGCGCACCAGCGAATCCGTCTTCTGAGCGCCGGCGGTGATCCGGTTGCCGTTGGTCTTTTGGGCGTCCAGCAGGCCCTGCGCTTTCCCGCTCAGGAAATTCGACAGCAGCGTGGCGGCCCAGCTGCCGGAAGACAGCTTGAACGTCGCACCGGTCTCCAGCCGCTCCAGCAGGCTTTTCGAGACTTCAGCGATCTTCACCTCCAGCATGACCTGCTGCGGCGCCTGCACATTGAGGAGGTTGATCACGCGCAGGCTGGCATTGCCGCGCGCCTGCGGCGTGCGCTCGGCGGGCGCGTCCTCGTCGTTCTTCGCCAGTAGCGAGGTGGCCGGCTTGCGCACGAAGGCGGCCGCCAGCTCGCCCGCGCGCTGGACCGCCGCGCCGTCCGCCACGGTGCCGCTCAGGACCACCGAGTCGGCCGCGGGCGCCACCCGGATGTCCTTCTCGTCCGGCATGGCCTGCGCCAGTGCGGCCTGCAGCGCGGAGCCGTCCATCGCCACCACGATGTCGACCACGGTGCAGGCGCCGCTGCGTCCCTGCACGATCATGTTGGTGGTGCCGACGTCGACCCCGACCAGGTACATGGTGTCGGGCGAGACCAGCATCGCCTGCACCACCTGCGGGTTGCCCACGCTGCGGTTGACGGCAGCTTCCGGCAGCCGCATGAGGGTCGACTTCCCGAGCTGGAGCGGCAGGCGCAGCGGCGCCGGCGCGATGCCCGCGCAGCGCGGACCGGCGTCCAGCCGCGCCAGCCTGGAAGCGGAAGGCTGGGCCTTGACCTGCGCGGCATGCTGGCGTTGCGTGGCGGGTGCTTCGTCCTGGGCCTGCGCCAGCGGCAGGCAGCACAGCAGCAAAGCTGCCGCGTATCGGAGGATAGGCTTCATTGGAAACACTCCTTGGTGGTGCGGGTTCCGCTGATGACGCCGACGCAGTCGCGCGGCGCCGGCGCCGCGGCCTTGCGGACCACCGGCGCGGGCGGCGGTGCCGGCCGCGGCGGCGCGGCCTGTTCGGCTTCGGACAACAGCGTGCGCTTGGTGGCGCCGCCGGTGCCGGCCGGGCGCGGATCGACCTGGTTGCGCAGCACCAGCGACAGCTTGCCGACGCTGCGCGCCAGGTCCAGCACCTCGGCCTGTTCAGGCGTGACTTCCAGCGTGACCGCGTTGACCACCTTGGGCTTGGTCTCGTCGCGCTCGACCTCCTGCGCCACCGCCAGCACCAGGATCCGCTCAAGGACGATCTTCGAGATGTCCTGCGACTTCGCTTCGCCCTGCCCATCGCGCTCGGTGTGCACGATGATGTCGACGTAATTCCCCGGCAGCGCGAAGCCGGCCACGCCGACCACGTCGTTGACCCGCACCGTGATCGCGCGCCGCCCTTCGGTGATCAGCGCCGACAGGCCGCCCAGGGTACCTGCCGGCGCCAGTTTCGCTTCGATCAGCGGCTCGCCGCGCACCACGCTCGTCTTGAGCACGCGCCCGGTCAGCTTGCCGGTGTCGCTGAACGATCCCTGCGGCGCGCTGCCGGCCGGCCAGTCGGCCAGCTTCACCATGTCGGGCGTGAGGCGCTGGCCCAGGCTGACGTCGGCCGCCGCCAGCACGATCTGCGTCGACCTGCGGGCCGGCTGGCTGAGCAGCCAGTTCGAAGCCAGCATCACGGCGGCAAGTCCCATCAGTACCGCTACCGTCATCATCCAGATGGCGCGTTTGTTCTTCATCGCTCATACCTCCGCTGACGTGGTTGCTGCGAACATGCTGCTCCAGGCCTGGTCGAGCGCGGCCGCCGTCAGGCGCGGCTCGGCGCCGGCATAGCTCGCGAATTCGGCGATGCGCGCGATCAGCTCGCGCGGGTAGCTGGCCAGCATCGGCTTGCGCGTGCGCGCGTGCAGGCTGCCCACCAGGTGGTCGAGCGCGGCCTCGTCGCAGGCCAGGCCCAGCACACGGCACTGCTGGCGGAACAGCTGGCGGTAGCCCGGCTCGCCCAGCGCGCCGACGTGCACCTTGTAGTCGATGCGGCGCATCTGGGCTTCGTCGAGCAGGGTGCGCGGGTCGCGGTTGGTGGCGAACACCGTCATCGCGTCGAACGGGATATTCAGCTTGTGGCTGCCGTGCATGACGACCTGGTCGAAGCCGGCCGCGCGCGCGCAGGCCAGGCGCGCCACGATGTCGCCCGGGCTGCCGCGCTGGCTGCCCAGGTCGTCCACCACCAGCATGCCGCCGTTGGCCTGCATCTGGGCCGGCGCATGCAGCACTCCGCTGACGTCGTCGCGCCGCATCTCGAGCGTGTCGGCGTCGAGCTGGGCGCCGACCAGCACCACCGGCCGCCGGCACATGGCCCAGCGGCTGTCGACCGCGCGCCGTTCGCCCAGCAGGCGCGCCTGCACCGGCGAAGGGGCCAGGTGGATCGCCGGGTCGTACAGCTGCACGATCTGGTGTTCCACCACCAGCGCGTACGGCACCGCGATCACGCCTTTCTGCAGGCGCCCGAGCTTGCGCGCCAGCGTGGTCTTGCCGCTGCCGGGCGCGCCGTGCAGCAGCAGCGAGCGGCCGGCGTGCATCGCCGCGCCGATCAGGTCGCGAACGCTGCGGGCCAGGAAGTCGTCGGCGAAGGCGGCCTCGATCTCCGCCGCGCCGAGCCGCTCGTCGGCCACGCCGCGCGCCGACTGGCGCTCCAGCAGTTCGCCGTAGGACGACAGGGTGACCGGCGCCGGGCCGGTGTAGCGGCAGCGTGCCAGGCATTCGGCGGCGTGCTGCTTGCCGCCCATGGTGAGCTGGTACTGGATATCCAGGTCGGTCTCGCCGCGCCAGGTGGTTTCGACCAGCCGTTCGGCCTGCATCGCGTCGAGCACTTCGCGCAGCACACCGACCGGCAGCCGCAGCTGGCCGCCCAGCACCGGCAGGTGGGCCTTGCCGAGCTGGCTGACCGACTTGGCGACCAGGTCGATCAGCATGCGCTGGTCCAGGCCGGTATCGCGCACGGTCTTCGGCGGCGCGGGCAACCGCACCGGCGCGGGGTCGGCGCGCGCGACAGAGCCGGGAACCTCGAGCAAGATCTCGCTTTCCAGCATCTTGGCCTCCGAAAAAAATTTCCTGAGGTAATCGATTCTATCGACCGCCCCGCCATGTCCATTGAGGATGGACAAGACTTGGCGTCAGGCCGGCCCGTTCCCGGGCAGGTGCCAGGCCAGCACCGTCAGGGTGCCGATCGCGATCGCCGGCGCGTACGGCATGCGGCTCTTGGCGGACTGGCGCGGCGCCGACAGGTAGCCCAGCGACAGCGCGCCGCCCGCGATGCACGTGCCGGCGGCGATCTGCAGCGTCAGCAGCGGCCCGGAAAAGGCGCCGATGGTGGCCATCAGCTTGATGTCGCCGGCGCCCATGCCGTGCAGCAGGTACATGGGAAGGAACAGCAGCAGCCCGGTCAGCGCGCCGGTGGCGGACACCTGCCAGCCGGACGGGCGCAGCCAGACCTGGAGCACGCAGGCCAGCACCAGCGCGGCGCCCAGCATGCGGTTGGGGACGGTGCGCTCGGCCAGGTCGCGCCCGGCGGCCAGCGCGACCAGCAGCGTCAGCGGAACGACGATTGCAAGCGGTGGATTCATGTGGGATCCCTGAAAAAGAAAAAGCTTCCCGGACAGGGCCCTGTCCGGAAAGCAGCTATCGGTTCAGCGATACAGGCTTAGGCGCCTGGAATCATGCCCGTCATTTCGACGAACTTCTCTTGCAGCGCGGTGCCGACGTCCGACGCGGCCCCGATGATGACCAGGGCGATGACGGCTGCGATAAGCCCGTATTCGATCGAGGTGACACCATCTTCATCGCGCATGAAGGACCGGACGAACTGGGCAATGGCTTTCATATTGACCTCCCTAAATGGATTGACAGGAATCCCTGGCGCCGCGTGTTGCGTGTTCCGTTTGCTGCGCCATTGGACTTACTATATATTTCCAGAGGGAATCTCAAATTGACCCGAAACAACCTTGCCATGTGGAAAAACTGGAATGCCAGGGATTGTTTGCCGGGCTTGCGCCGGCGCAGGGAATGGGGCGGCATCCGGCTGGCGCGTGAGCTAACGCAACACATACCGAAAGTAGCAACAAAAAGGTAATGTTTTATTGCCGAAAGAACAAAAACGGATTATTCTGCACAGCTAATCATTTGAATGCCCCAGCCCCGACCGCAGCGCCTTGAGCCTGCGGCCAGGGCAAAAGAATGGGGTCACACTTTTCTCTGGGCGACATGGATTCCCTGCTGAAACACATGGTGGATATGACCGGCCACCGCGACCATACCAGGCTGGACCTGTCGGTAGTGGCGGCGGTGCAGGAACTGGCCCAGGCGCTCCAGACCCGCGTGCTGACCATCGCCACCGTGCGCGGCCAGAAATTCGTACGTCCGCGCGCGCTGATGGACCGCGACGGACCGGCCCGCCTGGTGCAGCAGCCCGAGGGACTGGGCGAGCCGATCGCCGCCTATCCGGGACTGGCCGCCTGCCTGGCCAGCCAGGGCGCCAGCGCCGAACATGTGGGCAGCGATGGAACCATCGTGCTGTGGCTGCCGATCTGGATCGGCGACAAGGCCTACACCTGCCTCGAGATCACCCACCGCACCCCCTACTGCGCCGACACCAGCCAGGTGATCAGCGGCGTGGTCAGCGTGTACCGCAATTTCCAGAACCTGCTCGACTACAGCGAGCGCGATTCGCTGACCGGCCTGTTGAACCGCAAGACCTTCGACGACCAGCTGGCAAAGATCATGAGCGAAGGCTGCCAGGCGCTGGTGCCGCCCGGCCAGCCGGAACGGCGCCAGGCCTGCGCCCAGCAGAAGCAGTGGCTGGCGGTGGTCGACGTCGACCACTTCAAGAACGTCAACGACCGCTTCGGCCACCTGTACGGCGACGAAGTGCTGATCCTGATCGCCAACCTGCTGCAGTCATCGTTCCGTTCGGACGACCGGGTGTTCCGCTTCGGCGGCGAGGAGTTCGTGGTGCTGCTGCGTTCGACCACGCTGGAAAACGCGCGCAAGATCATCGACCGCTTCCGCACCAACGTGGCGGCGCAGGACTTCCCGCAGGTGGGCAAGGTGACGGTCAGCGTGGGATTCGTGGCGATCAACTCGTACGATGCGCCGGTGGTGATCCTGGGCCATGCGGACCAGGCGCTGTACTACGCGAAGAGCAATGGGCGCAACCGCGCCTGCCATTACGACGAGCTGCTGCGGGACGGCCTGCTGCAGACCGTATCGTCCAACGACACCGCCGAATTCTTCTGAACCCGGCGCCTTCAGGCGCCGGCGATCTCCAGGAAGCGCATCGGATCGACATTCCACTTCTCGGGCGACTCGTGGCTCACGATGCGGTCGGCGCCGCCGTTGCCCACCGGGCGTGACAGGTCGATCGCGGTCGGCGTGATGTAGGCCTGGCGGCCGGTGTGGAAGAACACATTGATCTTCGGTTCGAGCAGCCTGGTTTCGTGCGGCTCGGTCACCACGCCAAGGCGGCCCGATTCCAGCAGCACCAGCGTGCCGACCGGGTAGATGCCGACGCAGCGGATGAACTCCTGCGCCAGCTTCGGGTTGAAGTGGAATTTGCTCCACTCGAAAATCTTGCGCAGTGCGTCGGCCGCCGGCATGCCCTTGTGGTAGCAGCGGTCCGAGGTCAGCGCGTCGTACACGTCGACGATGGCGGCCATCTGCGCCAGCTCGCTGATGCTGCCGGCGTCCTGTTTTTCCGGATAGCCGGTGCCATCGCAGCGTTCGTGGTGGTGCAGCGTGATGTCGAGCGGGATCGGGCCGATGCCCGGCGACTTGCGCAGGATGTCATAGCCGTCGCGCGGGTGGCGGCGGATGATGTCGAATTCTTCTTCGGTCAGGCGTCCCGGTTTGTTGAGGATTTTGTCCGGAACTAGCGCCTTGCCGGTGTCGTGCAGCAGGCCGCCGAGGCCGGCCTCGTAAGTGACCTCGCTGTCCATCCCGCGCGAACGGCAGAACGCGACCAGCAGGGTGCACACCGCAACCGAATGCAGGAAGGTGTAGTCGTCGGCGTTCTTGATGCGCAGCAGGCCAACCAGCGCGCCCGGATTGCGCAGGATCGACTCGGTGATGTTCTCCACCATCGGCCCGACCTGGTCAACCTGCACCGCGCGCCCCAGGCGTGCGTCCTGCATTACCGTGCGCACCAGGCCCGCGGCCTGGGTACGGATCGCCGAGGCGCGCTTGAGTTCTTCGCCCAGCGAGACGCGCTGCACCAGCGGTGGAGGCGCGCTTGCCAGCTGCACGATCTCTTCCTCGGTTTTGGCCCTTGCTTCGGCCAGCGTCGGCGCGTGCATCACGTCCAGACCCAGCGAGGAATCGATCACCACGTCGTGGATGCCGGCCTGCACGATCTTGCGGATCTCTTCTTCGCTGCAGATCAGGAAGCGATTGCGCGCGAAAGGATGATTCATCCAATCGCAGCTGATGTCGTGTACGTACATCCCGACGCGCAGTTGTGAGACATCGACTTTCTTGAGCATGGGGCAATCCGGTATGTTTTAATGCGGGCGTTCCTGTTGGCCCGTGAAGTATACCGGATGTTACTTCTGGGAATTACTGGTTTGTTCCCATATTGCAACAAAGTTCACAAAAAGAAAGATTTATTGCATGGAATTAAGGCAGCTGCGCTACTTCGTCGCGATCGTGGACCACGGTTCGCTGTCGCGCGCAGCCGGCGTGCTGCACGTGGCGCAGCCAGCCCTGACCCAACAGCTGCGGCAGCTGGAAGAGGAACTCGGCGCCCAGCTGCTGCACCGGTCGGCCCAGGGCGTGGCCTGCACCGACGCCGGCAAGGTGTTCTACGAGCACGCGCAGGCGATCCTCAAGCAGGTGGCCGATGCGCGCTCCGCGGTGGTCCAGTCGACCACCCGGCCGTCCGGCGCGGTGACGCTCGGCCTCCCCCACAGTATTTCCGGCGCGCTGGCGCTGCCGCTGCTGATCGCCACGCGCGAGCGCTATCCGGAGATCACGCTGCAGCTGACCGAGGAAATCTCGGGCAACCTGACCGAGCAGCTCAAGTCGGGCCGGATCAACCTGGCGGTGCTGTTCGACGACGGCCAGCTTGGGCAGTTCGACGCCGCCGCGCTGGTCGAAGAGCAGATGATGTTCGTTTGCCGCGCCGGCTCGGGCTTCGCCCCGGCGCGCGGTGCGGTGACGCTGGCGCAGGCGGTGGCCGGCCCGCTGATCCTGCCAGCGCAACAGCAGGGCGTGCGCCCGCGCATCGAGAGCGTGGCGCGCGCCAATGGCCTGCAGCTGGGCGCGGTGATCGAGATCAACTCGATCGCGATCCTGAAATCGGCGCTGCTGGCCGACATGGGCGCGACCATCCTTCCCGTGGCGCCGGTGCAGCAGGAGGTGCAGGCCGGCGCGCTGGAAGCGCACGAGCTGCGCAGCCCGGCGATTTCGCGCAAGGTGATGCTGTGCGCCTCGCGCAATATCCCGCTCACCAATGCGGCGGCCGCGATCCGCAGCCTGGCAGTGTCGGTGGCCCACGAGCTGTGCAAATCGGGCAGCTGGCCGGGCGCCGAGCCATCGGTTTAGCTTATACCCCCATCGTCAAACCCTATCACGGGCTTATGGCAAGCTGCGTAAAATAGCGGCCCATTAAGCTTGGGGACTGTCCCCGCAGGGGACCGTCCCCCGATCTTTACTCACCTTCATCGGTACTGCGTGCTAAAGATCAGGGGACGGTCCCCTGCGGGGACAGTCCCCCGCCACAACATCCATCGGAGACACCCCATGCACCACGACGCCGCGTCGCGCCTGACCACGGTCACGCTCGACGACAAATACACCGCCACTTCGGGCGCCATTTTCCTCTCCGGTATCCAGGCGCTGGTGCGCCTGCCGATGATGCAGCGCGAGCGCGACAAGGCCGCGGGCCTGGATACCGCCGGCTTCATCTCCGGCTACCGCGGCTCTCCCCTGGGCGGCCTGGACGAAACGCTGTGGAAGGCCAAGGGCCACCTGGAAGCGAGCCACATCCAGTTCGTCCCCGGCGTGAACGAGGACCTGGCCGCGACTGCGGTGTGGGGCACCCAGACCGTGGACCTGATCGGCCCGGCGAAGTACGACGGCGTGTTCTCCATGTGGTACGGCAAAGGCCCGGGCGTGGACCGCTGCGGCGACGTCTTCAAGCACATGAACCACGCGGGCACCGCGAAGCACGGCGGCGTCCTGCTGGTGGCCGGTGACGACCACGGCGCCTATTCGTCGACGCTGCCGCACCAGTCCGACCACATCTTCTCGGCCTGCATGATCCCGGTCCTGTATCCATGCAATGTGCAGGAATACCTGGACCTGGGTGTGCACGGCTGGGCGATGTCGCGCTTCTCGGGCTGCGCGGTAGCCTTCAAGGCGCTGGCCGACACGGTGGAATCCTCGGCCTCGGTCGACGCCGACCCGCACCGCGTGCAGGTCAAGATCCCGCAGGACTTCCAGATGCCGGAAGGCGGCCTGAATGCACGCCTGTCGTCCGACCCGCTCGGCGTACAGGCCCGCAAGCAGGAAGCGCTGATGCAGGACTATAAGATCTACGCGGCGCTGGCCTACGCGCGCGAGAACAAGCTCAATCGCGTCACCATCGACAGCCCGGACGCCAAGCTGGGCATCATCGCCTCCGGCAAATCCTACCTCGACGTGCTGGAAGCGCTGGAAGACCTGGGCATCGACGAAGCGATGGCGGCAAAGATCGGCCTGCGCCTGTTCAAGGTCGCGATGATCTGGCCGCTGGAACCGGACGGCGTGCGCGAGTTCGCGCAGGGCCTGGACGAGATCCTGGTGGTGGAAGAAAAGCGCCAGGTCGTCGAGTACCAGCTCAAGGAGCAGCTGTACAACTGGCGCGACGATGTGCGTCCGCACGTAATCGGCAAGTTCGACGACAAGGGCGAATGGGTGGCCCCGCGCGGCGAGTGGCTGCTGCCGCCGAAGGCCGACTTCTCGGTGTCGCAGGTGGCGCGCGTGATCGCCGGCCGCATCGAAAAACTGGTGACGGACGAAGCGACGCGCGCGCAGATCAAAACGCGCCTGGCCTTCCTCGATGCCAAGGACGCGGTGCTGCGCAAGGCGATCGGCACGCCGTTCCGCCCTGCCTTCTACTGCTCCGGCTGCCCGCACAACACCTCAACCAAGGTGCCGGAAGGCTCGTTCGCGCTGGCCGGCATCGGCTGCCACGTGATGGCGACCGCGATCTATCCCGAGATGAACAAGCTGACCACCCACATGGGCGGCGAAGGCGCGCCGTGGATCGGCCAGCAGGCGTTTTCGAAGGTGCCGCACGTGTTCCAGAACCTGGGCGATGGCACCTACTTCCACTCCGGCTACCTGGCGATCCGCGCGGCAGTGGCGGCAAAGGTGAACATCACCTACAAGATCCTCTATAACGACGCAGTCGCGATGACCGGCGGCCAGCCGGTGGACGGCACCACCTCGGTGCCGCTGATCGCGCAGCAGATGGCGGCCGAAGGCATCACGCGCATCGCGCTGGTGACCGAGGACCTGACGCGCTACGAAGACCGCTCGGCGCTGCCGGGCATCGTTACCCTGCACGACCGCAAGGACATGGACGCGGTGCAGCGCGAACTGCGCGAGCTGCCGGGCGTCTCCTGCATCATCTACGACCAGACCTGCGCGGCCGAAAAGCGCCGCCGCCGCAAGAAAGGCCAGTTCGCGGATCCGGCAAAGCGGATGGTGATCAACGAGGCGGTGTGCGAAGGCTGCGGTGATTGCGGCATCCAGTCCAACTGCGTGTCGATCCTGCCGAAGGAAACCGAATTCGGCCGCAAGCGCACCATCGACCAGAGCTCCTGCAACAAGGACTACTCCTGCGTGAAAGGCTTCTGCCCGTCGTTCGTGACGGTGGAAGGCGGCGCGCTCAAAAAGTCGAAGACCGGTGTGGCCAAACAGGGTGAAGGCGACGGCTGGGGCGCGCTGCCCGATCCGGTCCTCCCTGCGATCACGCAGCCGTACAACATCCTCATCAACGGCATCGGCGGCACCGGCGTGATCACCGTCGGCGCGCTGATGGGCATGGCGGCGCACCTGCAGGGCATGGGCGCGTCGGTGCTGGACATGACCGGCATGTCGCAGAAAAACGGCTCGGTCACCTCGCACGTCAAGCTGGCGAACAAACCCGAAGACCTGCGCGCGCAGCGCATAGCCACCGGCGAAGCGGACCTGGTGCTGGGCTGCGACATGCTCACCACCGGCGCCCAGGATGCCATTTCCAAGATGAGCCCCGGCCGCACCGCCGTCGTGGTCAACCTGCACGAGCAGCCGCCCGGCACCTTCGCGCAGGACGCCGACTGGCAGTACCCGGCCGAAGACGTGAAGGCGCTGATCGTGGAATCGGTTGGTGGCGCTTCGGCGCAGCACGCCGATTTCATCGACGCCACCAAACTGGCGACCGCGCTGATGGGCGACTCGATCGCCGCCAACCTGTTCATGATGGGTTACGCGTGGCAGAAGGGCCTGATCCCGCTGTCCGAAGCGGCGCTGCTGCGCGCGATCGAACTCAATGGCGTGGCGGTAGCCGCCAACAAGCGCAGCTTCCTGTGGGGCCGCCGCGCCGCGCTGGACTTCAAGCGCGTCGAGAAAGTGGCGACGCCTGCGCAGGCGATCGTGGTGCAGATGCCGCAGTCGCTCGATTCGCTGGTGCGCGGCCGCGTCGAATTCCTGACCGGCTACCAGGATGCGGCCTACGCGGCGCAGTTCGAGCAGCTGGTGGCCAAGGTGCGTGCGGCCGAAGGCGCCCTCGCCTCCGGCAACAAGCTGTCGACGGCGGTGGCGAAGTACTACTCCAAGCTGATGGCCTACAAGGACGAATACGAAGTGGCGCGCCTGTACACCGACGGACGCTTCGTGCAGCAGTTGGAAGCCCAGTTCGAAGGCAAGTTCTCGCTGAAGTTCAATCTCGCGCCGCCGCTGCTGGCTAAAAAGAACGACAAGGGCCACCTGGTGAAGGCGGAATACGGTTCGTGGGTGTGGTCGGCGTTCAAGCTGCTGGCCAAACTCAAGGGGCTGCGCGGCGGCGCCTTCGACATCTTCGGCTACACCGAGGAGCGCAAGATGGAGCGCGCGCTGATCGCTGAGTACCGCGAGATGATCGAGGCGCTGCTGCCGAAGCTGTCGGCGGACACGCTGCCGCTGGCGATCGAACTGGCGCAGCTGCCGGAGCAGATCCGCGGCTTCGGCCATGTGAAGGAAAAGGCCGTCGCCCAGTTCCGCACTCGCAAGGCCGACCTGCTCAAAAAACTGGCAGCGCCCGCGCAGCAAGTCGCCTAACCCGGTTGCACCGGTAAACCAGAAACCGTCATCCCAGCGAAGGCTGGGATCCATGCCGAGCGTGATTTACCTATGACGGCGCCTCAGTATGGATCCCAGCCTGCGCTGGGATGACGGAGGCGGTGCACGCAGCACTTCCGAGCTTACGTTTACGTTAACGTCAATTCGTTAACGTCATATAATCAGCACTTACCCGAATTAACGGATCGCGCCCATCATGAACGACTCCACCACCGCCTCCAAGCTCACCAACCCGGAGCACAAAACCACCAACAAGGTGCGCTTTGTCACCGCCGCATCGCTGTTCGACGGCCACGACGCCTCGATCAACATCATGCGCCGCATCCTCCAGACCAATGGCGTCGAGGTGATCCACCTCGGCCACAACCGCTCGGTCGACGAAGTTGTCACCGCGGCGCTGGCCGAGGACGTGCAAGGCATCGCCATCTCCAGCTATCAGGGTGGCCACGTCGAATACTTCAAGTACATGATCGACCTGCTCAGGCAGCGCGGCGGCGCCCACATCAAGGTGTTCGGCGGCGGCGGCGGCGTGATCGTCCCGTCCGAGATCAAGGAGCTGCACGACTACGGCGTGACCCGCATCTTCAGCCCGGAAGACGGCCAGCGCATGGGCCTGGTCGGCATGATCCGCTCGATGGTGGAAGCGTGCGACATCGACCTGACCGAATACGCGCCGACCTCGCTGGCCGCGCTGCAGCAGGGCGAGATGGCCGAGCGCCACCGTCCGCTGGCGCAGCTGGTGACCGCGCTGGAAAACGGCAAGGCGTCCCCGGACCTGGTTAAGCAGATCCACAGCGCCGCCGAAAGCATCAAGGTGCCAGTCCTCGGCATCACCGGCACTGGCGGCGCGGGCAAGTCCTCGCTGACCGATGAACTGATTCGCCGCATCCGCCTCGACCAGGGCGACGCGCTGAACATCGCGGTGATCTCGATCGACCCGTCGCGCCGCAAATCGGGCGGCGCGCTGCTGGGCGACCGCATCCGCATGAACGCAATCGCGCCGTGGCACGGCCAGGCGCGCGTGTTCATGCGCTCGCTGGCGACCCGCGAAGCAGGCTCCGAAATTTCGCAGGCGCTGCCGGACGTGATCGCGGCCGCGAAGGTCGCCGGCTTCGACCTCGTCATCGTCGAGACCTCCGGCATCGGCCAGGGCGACGCGGCGATCGTGCAGCACGTGGACGTGTCGATGTACGTGATGACGCCGGAATTCGGCGCCGCTTCGCAGCTCGAGAAGATCGACATGATCGACTTCGCCGACTTCGTCGCGATCAACAAGTTCGACCGCAAGGGCGCGCAGGATGCGCTGCGCGACGTCGCCAAGCAGTACCAGCGCAACCGCGAACTGTTCTCGAAGCGTCCGGAAGAAATGCCGGTATACGGCACTCAGGCCTCACGCTTCAACGACGACGGCGTGACCGCGCTGTACCAGGGCCTGCTGCCGAAGCTGGCCGAGTTCGGCCTGAAGGCAGCGCCGGGCAAGCTGGCGAAAGTCGACGTGCGCTACTCGAGCGGCAAGAACGTGATCGTGCCGCCGGCACGCGCGCGCTACCTCGCCGAAATCTCGGACACCGTGCGCGGCTATCACAAGACTACTGCGAAGCAGGTCAAGATCGCGCGCGAGCGCCAGCAGCTGTCCGCTGCCAAGGCGATGCTGCAGGCCGCGTCCAAGACGGCTGACTTCGACGACCTGATCACCGAGCGTGACCACCAGCTCGACGCGGGCTCGAAGAAACTGCTGCAGATGTGGCCCGACATGCAGGCCGCCTACGCCGGCGACGAATACGTCGTGAAGATCCGCGACAAGGAAATCCGCACCGACCTGGTGTACAACACCCTGTCCGGCACCAAGATCCGCAAGGTGTCGCTGCCGCGCTTCGAAGACCACGGCGAAATCCTGCGCTGGCTGATGCTGGAAAACGTGCCGGGCTCGTTCCCGTACACCGCCGGCGTGTTCGCGTTCAAGCGGGAAGGCGAAGACCCGACCCGCATGTTCGCGGGCGAAGGCGACGCCTTCCGCACCAACCGCCGCTTCAAGCTGGTGTCCGAAGGCCTGGACGCGAAGCGCCTGTCGACCGCGTTCGACTCGGTCACGCTGTACGGCGCCGATCCTGCGCTGCGTCCTGATATCTACGGCAAGGTCGGCAACTCCGGCGTGTCGATCGCGACGCTGGACGACATGAAGGTACTGTACGACGGCTTCGACCTGTGCAACCCGACCACCTCGGTGTCGATGACGATCAACGGCCCGGCGCCGACCATCCTGGCGATGTTCATGAACACGGCCATCGACCAGCAGATCGCCAAGTTCGAGCGCGACAACAAGCGCCAGCCGACCGACGACGAAACCGCCAAGATCAAGGCATGGGTGCTGGCCAACGTGCGCGGCACGGTGCAGGCCGACATCCTCAAGGAAGACCAGGGCCAGAACACCTGCATCTTCTCGACCGAGTTCTCGCTCAAGGTAATGGGCGACATCCAGGAATACTTCGTGCACCACCAGGTGCGCAATTTCTACTCGGTGTCGATCTCCGGCTACCACATCGCCGAAGCGGGCGCGAACCCGATCTCGCAGCTGGCGTTCACGCTGTCGAACGGCTTCACGTTCGTGGAAGCGTACCTGGCGCGCGGCATGCACATCGACGACTTCGCGCCGAACCTGTCGTTCTTCTTCTCGAACGGCATGGACCCGGAATACACGGTGCTGGGCCGCGTGGCGCGCCGTATCTGGGCCGTCACCATGAAAGAGAAGTACGGCGCCAACGACCGCTCACAGAAGCTGAAGTACCACATCCAGACTTCCGGCCGTTCGCTGCACGCGCAGGAAATCGACTTCAACGATATCCGCACCACGCTGCAGGCGCTGATCGCGATCTACGACAACTGCAACTCGCTGCACACCAACGCCTACGACGAAGCGATCACCACGCCGACCGACGAATCGGTGCGCCGCGCGCTGGCGATCCAGCTGATCATCAACCGCGAATGGGGCCTGGCGAAGAACGAGAATCCAATCCAGGGCTCGTTCATCATCGAGGAACTGACCAACCTGGTGGAAGAAGCGGTGCTGCAGGAATTCGAGCGCATCGCCGAGCGCGGCGGCGTGCTGGGTGCGATGGAAACCGGCTACCAGCGCGGCAAGATCCAGGAAGAGTCGATGCTGTACGAGCACAAGAAGCACGACGGCTCGCTGCCGATCATCGGCGTGAACACCTTCCGCAATCCGAAGCAGGCGGAGACGCCGGCCACGATCGAGCTGGCGCGTTCCACCGACGAAGAAAAGCAGTCGCAGCTCACGCGCCTGGCCGACTTCCACGCGCGGAACGCCGACAAGGCGCCGCAGGTGCTGGCCGACCTGCAGCAGGCCGTCATCGACGACAAGAACGTGTTCGAGAAGCTGATGGACGCGGTGCGCGTGTGCTCGCTGGGCCAGATCACGACCGCGCTGTTCGAGGTCGGCGGCCAGTACCGCCGCAATATGTAAGACGGATCGGTGGCGCATGCGTCACCACCGTCTCACCACCGTCATCCCCGCCAACCCGTCATCCCCGCGAAAGCGGGGACCCATGCAGAGCGCGCCTCACCGCTCGCCTAACTCAGCATAGGTTCCCGCTTTCGCGGGAATGACGGAGTTCGCGGCATACCCCCGGGGGTATGTGCGCAAGGAACCAGTTTGCCAGCATACCCCCGGGGGTATATGTCAGGCGAAGCTGACCGCGTAGACCGGCGGCAGCAGGTTCGACACCGCAACCCAGCTTTCCCCCGCATCCTCCGACGCCCACAACCCTCCGGTCGTCGAACCCATCATCAAGCCGCGTCCCGCATCGTCCACCCCCAGCGCGTGCCGGTACACCAG
>DASTVB010000115.1:0-53508 GCA_035759315.1 Telluria sp.
GGCCGAAAGCCTGGTTATCGCGTGCCGCGCCACGGGACCCGTGGTACGCATCTGATTGAGTTTCCTTGCGCCTCGGGAAAATTAGCGCTGCCGCATTATGCGCCCTTTCCGGTTTCCGGGTTGCTTTGCGTAATAAATACTCGAAGAAAATAGTTGGGCTAGGGGAATATTTACCTATGGATTCTGGACGCGCGAGATAAGTTTCAATTGTGTGCGATTAATTTGGACTTATCGAATAGAATCAAAAGGCTTACGATTTGAAAATTACACCTGGTTAACCTCCTAGGAGCCTGAATGAGTATGAACACCACCGGCCATCTCGCCACCGTACTGAACACCCACGAACGCACTCTGCTGGACGGCTGGCTGGACGGCATGCTGTCGCGCATGGTCCGCCGGGACAAGAACTCCGAAGCCGAGCTGCGCAACGTCGCGGCCCGCTTCATCCCGCTGGTGGCCGCGGCCGCCGCCAAGGGCAACAGCTACAGCATCGAATCGCCGGCCTGGGCCGACGTGCGCCAGATGCTGGCCGAACTGTCGGCCACCCGCGCGCGGCAGGGCTACACGCCGATCGAGACCGCGACCTTCGTGTTCTCGCTGAAGGAGCCGCTGTTCGCGCTGCTTCGCCAGGAAGTCCGAGACCCGCAGGAACTGGTCGACGAAACCTCGTCGGTCGGCACGCTGTTCGACAGCCTCGGCCTGTACACGATCGAAGAATTCACCAAGTCGCGCGAGCAGGTCATCATGCGCCAGCAGCAGGAACTGCTGGAGCTGTCGACCCCGGTCGTGCAGCTGTGGCGCGACGTGCTGGCGCTGCCGCTGATCGGCACGCTCGACAGCGCACGCACCCAGGTGGTGATGGAAAACCTGCTGCAGAAGATCATCGAGACCGGCGCATCGATCGCGATCATCGACATCACCGGCGTGCCGACCGTCGACACCCTGGTCGCACAGCACCTGCTCAAGACCGTCGCGGCCGCGCGCCTGATGGGCGCCGACTGCATCATCAGCGGCATCCGCCCGCAGATCGCGCAGACCATCGTGCACCTGGGCGTGAACCTGGAAGACGTGATCACCAAGGCCAGCCTGGCGGACGCGTTCCTGGTAGCGCTCAAGCGTGTCGGCGCCAACGTCACCCACGCCCCCACCGCGCAATCGCAGTTCGCGTAAGGGCGGGGAACAATGGAACGCATCCCGATTCTCAAGATGGGCAGCCTGCTGCTCGTCACCATCCAGGTCGACATGCACGACCGCCTGGCAATGACGCTCCAGGACGACCTCACCTCGCGCATCGTGCGCGACAAGGCGCGCGGCGTGCTGATCGACATCTCGGCGCTCGACATCGTCGACTCGTTCATCGGCCGCATGATCAGCAACACCGCGGCCATGGCGCGCATCCTCGATGCGCGCACCGTGCTGGTCGGGATGCAGCCGGCGGTGGCGATCACCCTGGTCGAGCTCGGCCTGACGCTGCACGGCGTGAAGACCGCGCTCAACGTCGAGCAGGGCATCTCGATGCTCAAAAGGGAAAGCTGATACCGGATGTTCAACGATGCAGAAGGAAGTTTGATGCCGTTGCGGTCGGACGAGGATATCGTCCGCCTGCGCAAACTGGTACGTGAGCAGATGGTCGCGGCGGGATTCTCGCTGATCGACCAGACCAAGATGGTAACTGCATCGAGCGAACTGGCGCGCAATACGCTACGCTATGGCGGCGGCGGCGACGCGCGCGTGACTTCGGTGTTCAATGGCTCGCGGCGCGGTGTCGCGCTCGAGTTCATCGACCACGGACCGGGTATCGCGGACATCGAACTGGCGCTCAAGGACGGCTACACGTCCGGCGGCGGCATGGGTTTGGGCCTCTCTGGCGCCAAACGTTTATCGGACGAATTCGAGATCGAATCGGCGCCGGGTGAAGGCACCACAGTAAAGATCCGAAAATGGAAACCGTTTTAAGCGCTCAAAGCCGGCAGCTGGCATTCCCGCTGGCAGAGCAGACACAGGTCGCGGCGGTGCGCCGCGCGGCCCAGGAAATCGCCGTACGTTCCGGCTTTGACGACATCGCGGCCGGCCAGGTCGCGCTGATGGTGACCGAAGCGGCCACCAACATCCTCAAGCACGCCGGCCACGGGGAAATCCTGTTGCGCCCGTTGGGCATCTGCGACAGCAGCGGGATCGAAATCATCGCGATCGACAACGGCCCCGGCATGCGCGACCTGGCCGGCAACATGGCGGACGGCACCTCGAGTGCCGGCAGCTATGGCGTCGGGCTGGGCGCGATGCGCCGCATGGCCAGCGAATTCGATGTCTACACCGCGCCCGGCAAGGGCACGGTGCTGCACATGCGGGCCTGGGCCGGTCCGGCGCCGCACAACCCGTCGCTGCTGGTCGGGCTGGTGTGCTTGCCGATGGCCGGCGAGACCGACTGCGGCGACAGCTGGGCGGTCGCGTGCGCGCCAACCGAGGCCATGCTGATGGTGGCCGACGGGTTGGGACACGGAACGCTGGCGGCCGATGCTTCGCAGGCCGCGACCCACGCGCTGGCGAACAAGCCGCACCAGTCGCCGGCCGCGGTGCTGGAAGACGCGCACGGCCTGATGCGCTCGACACGCGGCGCGGCGGTGGCGGTGGCGCAGATCGACATGCATGAGGAGACGCTGCGCTTCGCCGGCGTCGGCAATATCGCCGCCCACGTCTTCAACGGCGCGGAACGCAAGCAGATGATCTCGCATAACGGCATCGTCGGCAGCAATATGCGCAAGCTGCAGGAGTTCAGTATTGCGTGGAACGCGGGCGCGATGCTGATCCTGCATTCGGACGGCCTCGGCTCGCGCTGGGACCTTGACCAATATCCGGGGCTGGTCATGCACCACCCTTCCGTCATTGCCGCGGTGCTGTACCGCGACTTTTCACGCGGGCGCGACGACGTCGCCGTCCTCGTCGCACGGGACCAACAAACTTTGCCGCAATGAGTTTTCGCATCCTCAGCCTCGCCATCAACAACGAACTGGACGTAGTCGGCTCGCGCCAGCGCGCGCGCCAGGTGGCGTCGCTGTGCGGCTTCGGCATGCAGGACCAGGCCCGCATCGCGACCGCGGTGTCCGAGCTGGCCCGCAATGTCTACAACTACGCCGGCAGCGGCCGCGCCGAGTTCTCGATCGAAGGCGAGACCGCGCCGCAGCTGCTGGTAGTGCGGATCGAGGACAAGGGACCGGGCATCGCCAACCTGGATGTGGTGCTGTCCGGCCGCTACCAGTCGCCCACCGGCATGGGACTGGGGATCATGGGCGCGCGCCGCCTGATGGACCAGTTCGACATCCGCACCGCGCCGGGCGGCGGCACCACGATCACCCTCAAGAAGCTGCTGCCGCCGGAAGCGCCGCGCATGTCCGCCGCGGTGATCGGCGACATCGGCTCGCGCCTGGCGGCGCTGCCGGTGGACGTGACGCTGTCCGAAGTCCAGCAGCAGAACAAGGAGCTGCTGGGCGCACTGGCCGAACTGAAGGTGCGCCAGGAAGAACTGCTGCAGCTGACGCGCGAACTGGAGGACACCAACCGCGGCGTGGTCGCGCTATACGCGGAACTGGACGAAAAGGCCGACCACTTGCGCCGCGCCGACGAGATGAAGTCGCGCTTCCTGTCGAACATGAGCCACGAATTCCGCACCCCGCTGTCCTCGATCCGGGCGCTCTCGCGCCTGCTGCTCGAGCGGGTCGACGGCGAGCTGTCGGTGGAACAGGAAAAGCAGGTGCGCTTCATCCTCAAGGGCGCCGAGTCGCTCAACGAACTGGTGGACGACCTGCTCGACCTGGCCAAGATCGAGGCCGGCAAGGTCGACATCCGCGCCGTCGAATTCGACGTCGACGACCTGTTCTCGGCCCTGCGCGGCATGCTGCGCCCGCTGCTGGTGGCCACCACGGTGGACCTGGTGTTCGAGCAGGTCGAGCCGGGCCTGACCATGTACACCGACGAAGCCAAGCTGTCGCAGATCCTGCGCAACTTCATCTCCAACGCGCTCAAGTTCACCGAAGCGGGCGAGGTGCGGGTCTCGGCGCGCCTGACCAGCGAAGGCCTGGTCTCGTTCTCGGTGGCCGACACCGGCGTGGGCATCGCACCGGAACACCAGAACCTGATCTTCGAGGAATTCAGCCAGGTCGAAAACCGCATGCAGCGGCGCGTCAAAGGCACCGGCCTCGGCCTGCCGCTGTGCCGCAAGCTGGCCGGCCTGCTGGGCGGAAGGGTTGACGTCACCAGTACGCTGGGCGTCGGCTCGACCTTCACGGCGGTGGTGCCGCGGCAGCACTTCGACGCCGACGCCGCGCCCGAGAGCGCCCCCGAGGCGGCCGGGCAGGACAGCGGCATCCCGATCCTGGTGGTGGAGGACGACAAGGCCACCGCCCAGATCTACAAGCGCTATTTCAGCGACAGCCCGTACCGGATGGTGCTGGCGCGCAGCGTGTACGAGGCCGAGCAGCTATGGCAAACTGCCGCTCCGGCGGCGGTGCTGTTAGACTTGTACCTGAATGGCGAAGATTCATGGCGCTGGCTGGCCCGCATCAAGGACAGCGACCAGCGCCGCCATGTCCCGGTGATCATCGTGTCCGAGGTGTCGGACCAGGCCAAGGGATTCGCGCTCGGGACGGACGCATATTTCGTCAAGCCGGTCGCACGTGAAGAACTGCTGGCGACCCTCGACAGGCTGGTCGCGCCGGCACACCCAGAAGGCAAGGGCTGACATGCAAAGGCAGGCAAAGGACAAACTGATCCTCAACGTGGACGACACGGACGCGGCGCGCTATGCGAAGTCGCGCATCCTGTCGCGCGCAGGGTTCGACGTGATCGAGGCCGCCAGCGGTGTCGAGGCGCTGCAGCGCGCGGCGGCCGACATGCCCGCGCTAATCCTGCTCGATACCCGCCTGCCGGACATCAACGGCTTCGAAGTGTGCCGCCAGCTCAAGGAAACCGACGCCACCCGCCACATCCTGATCCTGCAGACCTCCGCCTCCTTCATCGGCATCACCGACAAGGTGCGCGCGCTGCAGACCGGCGCCGACAACTACCTGTTCGAACCGATCGAGCCGGAGGAACTGGTCGCCAACGTCAACGCGCTGCTGCGCCTTGGCCGGGTCGAGCGCGAGCTGCGCGAAGTGGACCGCCGCAAGGACGAATTCCTGGCCATCCTGGCGCACGAGCTGCGCAACCCGCTGGGCCCGATCCGCAGCGCGGTGGAGCTGCTGCGCCACCTCGACCCGTACGCGCCGCCGGTGCAGGAAAACGCGCGCCAGATGATCATCCGCCAGACCGACCACATGGTGCGCCTGGTGGACGACCTGCTCGACGTGTCGCGCATCTCGCAGGGCAAGATCGCGGTGCGCAAGGAAAAGCTGCGCCTGAACCGGGTGGTGCAGGCGGCGATCGAAACCGCCGATCCGGGTATCAAGCGCTCCCGCCATACGCTTAGCGTGTCGCTGCCGGAACAGGAACTGTGCGTCGAGGGCGACGAAGTGCGCCTGGCCCAGGCGATCAGCAACCTGCTCAACAACGCGGCCAAGTTCACCCCGGCCGGCGGCGCGATCGCGGTCAGCGTGCAGGCCGAAGGCAGGGACGCGGTGATCCGCGTCAGCGACAACGGCATCGGCATCGACGACTCCAACATCGACAGCATTTTCAGCCTGTTCGCGCAGGGGCCACACACCAGCGAACGGGTGCAGGACGGGCTCGGGATCGGGCTGTCGCTGGTGCGTACGCTGGTGGAACTGCACGGCGGCTCGGTCGACGTCACCAGCGAAGGCGTCGGCAAGGGCAGCACCTTCGAGATCCGGATTCCGGCCTGCGGACCGGTCGACGACACGCCCGCCCAGGAAGCGCCCGGCACCGAGTCGGCGCCGGCCGGTCGCCGCATCCTGGTGGTGGACGACAACAGCGATTCGGCCGACATGCTCGCCTCGCTGCTGGAGTACGCTGGCCACACCATCGTCACCGCCAACGACGGCGCCAGCGCGATCGAGAAGGCGCGCACCTTCCGCCCGCAGCTGGCCTTCCTCGACATCGGCCTGCCCGACATGAGCGGCTACGTGCTGGCCCAGGAAATCCGCAAGCTGCCAGGCCTCGAGAACATCGCACTGGTGGCGCTGACCGGCTACGGCCAGCAGAAGGACCGCGAGGACGCGCTGGCCGGCGGTTTTGACCAGCACCTCACCAAGCCGGTCACCTACGAGACGCTGGTCGACACCATCGACCGCCGCCTGCCGCAAGGTTCCTGAAGCAGGTTCGAAGGCCGGACGCCAGCATGCGCTTTTGTTTTTCGTTAGCCCCCACGGTATGACGCCCTCCCCCGCACTCGATTCCCTGCGCGCGTCCACCGCGCTCGCCCATGCCCGGCTCGAAAGCCAGCTGGCGGTCGCCGCGCCCGGCGCAACGCGCGCGACCTACCTCGAGTACATCCAGGACATGCACGGCTGGCTGCGCGCGTTCGAGCAGCAGCTGTGGAGCGCACCGTGGCCGGCGGAAGTCGAAGCGGCTTCGCGCGCCGGCAAACTGGAATGGATCGAGTGCGACCTGGCCAGCGCCGGGATCCCGGCCGCCGGCATCTCCGCGCTGCCGCGGCCGGCGTTCGCGCCCGACCTGGCGCGCCAGGCCAGCCGGTTTGGCCTGGCTTACGTGATCGAAGGCTCCCAACTGGGGACCAAAGAACTTGGGCGGCGCCTGCGGGCGCAGCTCGGGGACTGGGAACCGCGCTGGCTGCAAGGCTACGGCGCGGCCACCGGTTCCAAATGGCGCGGTTTCCTGCACGCGCTGGAACGGCATGTCCGAACCCCGCAGGAAATTAACGAAGCATGCGCCGCCGCGGCGGCCGGCTTCGCCTCCCTTGCCGAGTGGTTTGAACAGTGCCGCGCGCAACGCGCGGCCATTGCCGAGACGAGTGAAACGTGACAAACAAACTGACCGAACAGATCGCGCAGGCACTGACGACCTGCGACCAGGAGCCGATCCGCTTCCCCGGTTCCATCCAGCCGCACGGCTTCCTGCTTGCCCTGCACGAAGGTAAAGTAGTACAGGCCAGCGACAACCTTGCATCGTTTGCCGGGCTGGCGCCGGAGGCGGCGCTGGGCAGGACGCTGGCCGAGGTGCTGGGCGAGGCGGCCGCCGCGCTGCTGCAACCGGACCTGGTGCCCGAGCGTGTGCGCGAGCGCCCTTCCTACGCGGCCACGGTGGCGCTGGGCGAGCGCAACTTCGACGTGCTCGCGCATGCCTGCGACGAGCTGCTGATGCTGGAATTCGAGCCGGTGCAGCGCTCGATCCAGGCCGATTTCCGCCATCTCTATTCGACCGTTGCCGACTTCCTGCTGCAGCTCAACGACGCCGATTCGGTGGAGGCCATGAGCGGCATCGCGGCCGAGGAGATACGCCGCGTCACCGGCTTCGGGCGCGTGCTGGTGTACCGCTTCGACCAGGAAGGCCACGGCCACGTGCTGGCCGAATGCCGCGCAGAAGGCTATCCCTCCTACCTGGGCCAGCGCTTCCCGGCTTCCGACATCCCGCGCCAGGCGCGCGAGCTGTACGCGCGCAACCGCATCCGCCTGATCCGCAATGCCGACTACCGGCCGTCGCGGCTGGTGCCGCCGGAAAACCCGGTGACCGGCGCGCCCAACGACCTGTCGTTCGCCGCGCTGCGCTCGGTGTCGCCGGTGCACCTGCAGTACATGCGCAACATGCACACCTACGCCTCGATGTCGGTGTCGCTGATGGTCAAGGGACGCCTGTGGGGACTGATCTCCTGCCACAACGAGGCGCCCTGCGACGTCCCGTTCGACAAGCGCACCGCCTGCGAGCAGCTGGGCCAGATCCTGGCGCTGCGGATCGAAACCCGCGAGGATGCGGACGACCTGCAGTTCCGCCTGGAGGTGCGGCGTTCGATGGTGTCGATCCTGGCAGGCCTGACCCAGGGCGGCGACTTCATCGACAACATGCGCAGCATCTTCCCCGAGCTGCTGCGCTTCGCGCGCGCCGACGGCGTGGCGATCCTGATGGGCGACCGCGACGCCTGCAACGGCAGCACGCCGACCTCCTCGCAAATCCGCGAGCTGGTGTCATGGCTGGACACGCGCGGGCACAACGACATCTTCCACACCGACCGCCTCGCGCAGCTGTACCCGCCGGCGGCGAAATTCTCCGGCGAGGCCAGTGGCCTGCTGGCGATGCCGGTGTCGCGCATCCACAAGCATTACCTGCTGTGGTTCCGGCGCGAGCGGATCGAGACCATCGAGTGGGCCGGCAACCCGCACACCAAGGCCGACCCGTCCTCCCAGCTGACGCCGCGCACCAGCTTCGACACCTGGCGCGAGACGGTGCGCGGCACCAGCCTGCCGTGGCACGAAGGCGAGCTGGAACTGGCGCTGGAATTTCGCAGCGCACTGCTCGGCATCGCGCTCGAGCGCGCCGAGCAGATGGCGGAACTGGCGGAGGAACTGGGACGCGCCAACAAGGAACTGGAAGCGTTCTCGTATTCGGTGTCGCACGACCTGCGCGCGCCGCTGCGCCACATCGTCGGCTTTTCCGACCTGCTGCTGGAGTCGAGCGAGAACACCGACCCGGTGCGGCGCGCACGCTTCCTCACCAACATCAAGGAATCGGCGCGGCTGGCCGGCAAGCTGGTCGACGACCTGCTGAGTTTTTCGCAGATGGGCCGCGCGGCGCTGCGCCCGGTGCGCGTGGAGATGCGCGAACTGGTGCGCGGCTGCGTCGACCGCCTGGCGCTGGACACCCGCAACCGCGCGATCGACTGGCAGATCGGCGAACTCCCGGCGATCAGCGCCGACCCGGCTTTCCTGCACCTGGCGGTGTACAACCTGATGTCGAACGCGGTCAAGTTCACAGGACAGCGCGAATCGGCTAAGATTCGCGTCTGGTCCGAAGAGACCGGGACCGACTTCATTTTCCACGTCTCCGACAACGGGGTGGGATTCAGCATGGATTACGCGCACAAGCTGTTCGGCGTGTTCCAGCGCCTGCACCGCATGGAGGACTTCGTCGGCACCGGGATCGGGCTTGCGAACGTGCGCCGCATCGTGGAGCGGCATGGCGGCAGCGTCAGGGCGGAAGGCATTCCGGACCACGGCGCCACCTTCACGTTCACGATCCCCAAACAGTTACCCGTGTAGAGAATCATGCTCAAACCCATCCTGCTGGTCGAGGATAATCCGAACGACCTTGAACTGACCCTGATCGCGCTGGAGAAAAGCCAGCTCGCCAACGAGGTGATCGTAGTACGCGACGGCGCCGAGGCGCTCGACTACCTGCATGCGCGCGGCCAGTTTTCCGGCCGCACCCCCGGCAACCCGGCGGTCGTGCTGCTGGACCTGAAGCTGCCGAAAGTGGATGGCATCGAAGTGCTGCGCGAAGTGCGCAACACGGCGCAGTTGCGCAGCATGCCGGTGGTGATGCTGACCTCCTCGCGCGAGGAGCAGGACCTGGTGCGCAGCTACGAGCTGGGCGTGAATGCCTACGTAGTCAAGCCGGTCGATTTCAAGGAATTCGTGCGCGCGATTGCAGACCTGGGCGTGTTCTGGGCGGTGGTCAACGAGCCGCCGCCAGGATCGGCGCGCTACATCCGCAAGCAGGACTAGCGCGTTCCCCTCCCCCGTCATCCCCGCGAAAGCGGGGACCCATAGTGAGTACCCATCAGAGCGAACCGCGCCGCACCAGCGCAGTCAGCATCGGTCCCCGCGTGCGCGGGGATGACAGGTATCAGGCTTGCGCTTGCGCCGCCTGACGGCGCCGCAGCAGGTGGCGGATGCGCGCCGACAGCGCCTCCGCGTTATACGGCTTGTGCAGCAGGCTCACCGACGGATCCAGCTTGCCTTCGTGCGCCAGCACGCCTTCCGCGTAGCCGGAGGTGTACAGCATCTGCGCATGCGGCAGCTTGCGCTTGACGATCTGCCCCAGCTCGTAGCTCGACAGCCGTCCCGGCATGATCACGTCCGAGAACACCAGGTCCACCTGCAGGCCGGCGTCGATCATCGCGGCGGCGCTGTCGGCGTCGGGCGCTTCCAGCACCCGGTAGCCGAGCGCGGACAGGAGCGCCACGGTCGTGGTCCGCACCGCCTCCTCGTCTTCCACCACCAGGATGGTGCACACGCCATCGGCACTGGTGCAGGCCGGCGCCGGCTCCGGCTGCACCGGCACGCCGTCGCTGCGCGGCAGGAAGATGCGCACCGTGGTACCCCGCCCCGGAGCGCTCCTGAGCTGGATCTCGCCGCCCGACTGCTTGACGAAGCCGTACGCCATGGACAGCCCCAGCCCGGTGCCCTGCCCGGTCGGCTTGGTGGTGTAGAAGGGCTCGAACGCGCGCTCGACCACCTCGGGCGCCATGCCCACGCCTTCGTCCACCACTTCGATCAGCACGTAGGCGCCGTCGCCCACTTCGGACAGCTCGGGCGAGCCGGCCGGCACGTTGCAGGCCCGGATTTCCAGCCGCCCGCCCTGGGGCATGGCGTCGCGCGCATTGATCGACAGGTTCAGGATCACGTTATGCAGCTGGCTCGGATCGACCGCGGTGCTCCACAGGCCCGCAGCGATCTCGGTCTGGATGTCGATCCGCATGCCGAGGACGCGCTGCATCATCTCCTGCATTTCGGTGATTACCTCGCCCGCGTCGACCACCACCGACTGCAGCGGCTGGCGGCGCGCGAACGCGAGCAGGTGCGCTGCCAGCCGGGCGCCGCGTTCGACGCCGGCCAGCGCCGTATCGATGCGCGCGCGGGCGCTGTCATTGACGCCGCCCACCAGCTTGAGCAGCTGCAGGTTGCCGCCAATGATCTGAAGGACATTGTTGAAGTCGTGCGCCACGCCGCCGGTGAGCTGGCCGATCGCCTCCATCTTCTGGGCCTGATGCAGCGCCGCCTGGCTTTGCGCCAGTTCCACCTGGCTTCGGCGCAGCGCGTTGAACGCCTCGTCGCGCTGCTGGAGCGCGCGGTAGGCCGCGCTGTGGTAGCGGATGCGCGCCACCAGCTCGCGCGAGTCCGGCCACTTGACCAGGTAGTCGTTGGCGCCGCCGGCGAAGGCGCGCGCCTTGACCTCGGCATCCTCTTCGGACGACAGCAGGATCACGGGAATGTGTTCGGTGGCCGGCGTGGTGCGCAGCTGGTGGATGACGTCGAAGCCGTCCAGGCAAGGCATGCGCAGGTCCACCACGACGACGGTGGCCGCGATGTCCATCGCCACCTTGGCGGCGCTGGTCGGATCGGGGAGGTAGTGGAGGGAGATGCCGGCGTTGTCGAGGCTGTGCCGCATGTACTCTTCGGCCAGGCTTTCATCGTCAATCAACAGTACGGTGCAGTTACGGGTTTCAGGTGCGTTCATGGAGCGATCATCGGCCAGGCGGAAGCAATCGCGAATTTTACACAAGAACAACAGGAGCGCCACAGCGCCCCCGTTTCAATCGTGCGCAGGCCCCCTGCACCGAATCAGTCGAAGGCCACCGGGCAGGCCTCCAGCGGCTTGCCGGCGGCGTCGATGCGCTGCGCGCACAAATCGTAGGCGATGCCGTGCTCGAAGGCGAAGCGCGTGACCTTGCCGTATTCGAGCCTGACCTGCTGCTGCACGGTGCGTTCGGACTGCAGCGCCTCCACGTCGGAGGGGATCGCCATCGCGCCCTGCTCGCCGCCGGTATCCGCCTGCTGCCGGCGCGCCACCCGCACCGCCACGTCGAGCGCCAGCGTGACGCCGGATGGGTCGCCCTGCGCCTTCGAAATCGTGCGCACCGCCTTGACCACGCCCCAGCTGCAGGCGCCGTTCCGGCATTCCTTGACCTGCGCCAGCGGGAAGCGCTCGGTGTGGGAAGTGGCGAGCGTGTGCAGCGGCCATGCTGTGCGCGAGCCATCGCGCTTGCCGTCGACCGGATTGGTCCAGTGCAGGCGGTTGACCACGGTGACGGCCTGCTCGCCGGGTGCCGGCGCGGGCGAGGTGGTGCATGCGGACGCCATCAGGGCGAAAGCGCAAAGCGAAACAATCAGGGGTGGAAACTTGGTCATACCGGTCCGGTCAAAGCGTTGTCGACGGGATCAGCGTACCAGATGTGCGGCGCCGTGCAGCGCGCGTAAGGGATGCGGTGACGGCGCCGCGGGGGCCGCCGTCACGCGGAGACGTACTACAGGGGACTTAGTCCAGCTTCCAGGCGTAATCGACCTTGGCCCAGGTCTGCGCCGGGGCGCCGTTCTTGATGCCGGGCTTGAACTTGCACGCGGAGAGCGCCTTCAGCGCCGCCTTGTCCAGGTTCTTGTAGCCACTGCTCTTATCGAGTTTCGATTCCGCCACCGAGCCGTCGGCGTTGACCAGGAAGGACATCGAAGTCGTGCCCTGTTCCTCGTTCATCAGCGACGCTTTCGGATAGTCCGCCTTGCATACGGCAGGATCGAAAGAGGCATCCTTGTCCGCGGCCATGGCCGAACCCGCGAAAGCGGCGAACACAACTGCAGCTACACCCATAGAACGCGTTTTCATAAACGTCTCCTGAAGTACTACATAATCAATGGACACTGCGTGTGCCGGCGCTGCGGCGCCGGCACCAAGCCATTACAGCGACCAGGCGTAGTCGACCTTGGTCCAGGACTGGGTTGGTGCGCCGTCCTTGGTGCCTGGCTTGAACTTGCATGCGCTGATGGCCTTGATGGCGGCCTTGTCCAGCGTGCGCGAACCGGAGGACTTCTCCAGCTTCGAATCTTCCACGCGGCCGTCCGGCGAGATCAGGAAGGACGCGGTGACCACGCCCTGCTCTTCGTTCAGCAGTGCGGTCTTTGGATATTCCGCCTTGCAGTTGCGTGCGTCGAATTCAGGCTTCGATTCTGCTGCGAATGCGTTTGCGGACAGGATTGCGAGTGCGGCGATGAGGCTAATCTTCTTCATTATTGCTTTTCCACTTCGTTTAACAGGCGGCGAGATGCCGCCCCGGGTTTTTAAAACTCTTCCCACTCGTCGCTCGCAGGTGCGGCGGCGGCGGTTTTCTTCGGTGCGGCTGCGCTCGAGGCGGCGGCCTTCTTGGCGGCGGCAGCGCGGGCTGCCGGCTCCGGACGCTTGAGCGCAGGCTTGGCTGCGGCAGGACGTGCCGCGACGCGCGGTGCGGCTGGCGCGGCTGCCTGTACCTGTACTGCTGCCACTGGTGCGGCCGGGGCGGCAAAGCGCTCGCCTTCGGTCAGCTTGAAGATGCTGACCACGCGTGCCAGCTCGCCTGCCTGGTCCTGCAGCGACTGCGCTGCGGCGGCGGCTTCTTCCACCAGTGCGGCGTTCTGCTGGGTCATGCTGTCCATCTCGATGATCGACATGTTGACCTGCTCGATGCCGCGGCTCTGTTCCTGCGACGCGTCGGCGATCTCGGACATGATGTCGGTCACGCGCTTGACGGAGGAAACCACTTCATCCATCGTCACGCCGGCCTGGCCCACCAGTTTGCTGCCGCGCTCGACCTTCTCGACGGAGTCGCCGATCAGGGTCTTGATCTCTTTTGCCGCAGCTGCCGAACGCTGCGCAAGGTTGCGCACTTCGGACGCCACGACCGCGAAGCCGCGGCCCTGTTCGCCGGCACGTGCCGCTTCAACTGCCGCATTCAGCGCCAGGATGTTGGTCTGGAACGCGATGCCATCGATGACGCCGATGATGTCGACGATCTTGTTGGCCGAGGTATTGATCGAACCCATGGTGTCGACCACTTGCGACACCACGTCGCCGCCCTTGCGTGCCACGTCGGAGGCCTGCGCCGCCAGCTGGTTCGCTTCGCGGGCATTGTCCGCGTTCTGCTTCACGGTGGAGGTCAGTTCTTCCATCGCCGACGCGGTCTTTTCCAGCGCGCTGGCCTGCATTTCGGTACGCGAGGACAGGTCGATGTTACCTGCCGCGATTTCGCGCGATGCGGTGCCGATCGTTTCGGTGCCGGTGCGGACCTGGCCCACGATGTCGACCAGGCTATCGCGCATTTCCTTCATCTCGACCAGCAGCGAATCCTTGTCAGATTCATGCGTGTCGATCGCAATCGACAGGTCGCCGTTGGCGATCGAGCCGGCGATGCGTGCGGTGTAGTCAGGCTCGGCGCCGAGCTGGCGCAGCAGGCCGCGGGTGATTGCCCATGCAGCCGCGATACCGGCCAGCACTGCGGCCAGGCCCAGGAACAGCATGAAGTTACGTGCGTTGTTGAAGGCGGCGTCCGCTTCGGCCTGCACCTGCGCATTCAGTTTTTCTTCGAGCGTCGCCAGCTGCTGCAGCGCTGCCAGCCACTTGCGCTGCGGAGGACGGATTTCGCGGATCATCACGCGGGTCGCTTCCTCGGCATTCGCGGCCAGGTACAGCTCCGACGCCTTGGCGATCGCCGGCATGGTCTGCGCTTCGAATTCGCGGATCTGGTTCAGCAGTGCCTTCTCTTCCGGGCTGCCGACGGCTGCGAACTTGTCGGAGAGCGCCTTCATGGCCACGCCATACTTGGCGGTCTGCTCTTTAATCTTGATCATTTCCGGTTCCATGTCGGCCGGATCGGACAACAGGGTCAGGATACGGAGGCGCGTTTCGCGGTCGCTCACGTTGTCGCGCATCTCGCTCACCAGGCGCGAGACAACGCTGTTGACGTTAACCACGCGGTCAAGGCGGTCCTGGATCTGCGCCATGCGCATCAGTCCGAGGATCGTCACCATCGCCAGCAGCACCAGAACCAGTGCAAATCCGAGTCCCAGTCGCGTCCCGACCTTCATCTCTTTCAAATTCATTTCGTCTCTTTTTCGTGGAACACTGATTGATCGAATTCGCGCCACGCAGGGCACACGCGCGAAAGGCAGTCAACCGGATGGGTCAAAGTGCGTGCGGTCTGCATTGCCATCCGTGAATAACCGTCAGGATAAATCAAAAAATGACTGCGGATGCAAAAATATTGCTCTACGGCCAGACTGTTTCGGCAGAACAACAGAAACTTAATAGTTGATTACGCCGGCCGCTCACTCCAATGACGACAGTATGAGGCATCCATTACTGCAAGGCAATAATTTATACCGCAAAGCAACATTGATGTCTGAAAATACCCACAGGGACTGCCCCGTGGGACCGTCCCTGGCCTTTAGTAGCGCACAAAGAAAAGGCTGGGACAGTCCCGAAGGGACAGTCCCCTACCGCAGGTGGGCGGCGGCTTCGAGCAGCAGCCGCGGGTCGCCGGAGGCGAGCTTTTTGGAATCCGACAGCACCTGGCGGAACTGGCGGGCGCCGGGCAGCCCGGCCATCAGGCCGAGCATGTGGCGGGTAATCGAGTTGAGTTTCAGGCCATGCTTCGCATGCCGGTCCAGCTCCGCGGCGATATACGGGATCATCGCCTCCAGCACTTCCCAGCGGGTGAGCGGCGTGCGGTCGTCGCCGTAGAAGCGCGCATCCCAGTCGGCCATCACGTAGGGGTTGTGGTAAGCCTCGCGCCCGAACATCACGCCGTCGACGTGCTCCAGGTGCAGCGCCGCTTCGTCGCTGGTCTTGATGCCGCCGTTGATGAGGATCTCGAGCGCCGGGAAGTCGCGCTTGAGCCGGTACGCCGTTTCGTAGCGCAGCGGCGGGATCTCGCGGTTCTCCTTGGGCGACAGGCCCTTCAGGATGGCGTTGCGGGCGTGGACGATGAAGGTCTTGCAGCCGGCGTCGGCGATGGTGCCAACGAAGTCGCGTACGAAGGAATACTCCTCCACCTGGTCGATGCCGATCCGGTGCTTGACGGTGACGTCGATCGACACCGCGTCGCGCATCGCCTTGACGCAGTCGGCCACCAGCTGCGGCTCGGCCATCAGGCAGGCGCCAAAGGCGCCCTTCTGCACCCGCTCCGACGGGCAGCCGCAGTTCAGGTTGATCTCGTCGTAGCCCCACTGCTCGCCCAGCTTCGCGGACGTGGCCAGGTCGGCCGGGTCGCTGCCGCCCAGCTGCAGCGCGACCGGGTGCTCGGCCTCGTCGAAGCGCAGGTGGCGCTCGACGTCGCCGTACACCAGCGCCCCGGTGGTCACCATCTCGGTGTACAGCCAGGTATGGCGGGTGATCTGGCGGTGGAATACGCGGCAGTGGCGGTCGGTCCAGTCCATCATCGGGGCGACGGACATGCGGCGGGATGGGAGGTCTTTTCTCGTGCTCATATGGTCAAAGGGGCGCTTGCGCGCCCCTCTTCATGCCGCTTGCGCGGAAATCGGTTCGCGGCCGGGGCCGCGAACGATGGTTACATTACACCGCTTCGCGCGATGCCTTCTTGCGCTCGTGCTCTTTCAGGAAGCGCTTGCGCAGGCGGATCGACTTCGGCGTGATCTCGACCAGCTCGTCGTCGTCGATGAATTCAACGGCGTATTCGAGCGACATCTGGACCGGCGGCACCAGGCGCACCGCTTCGTCGGTACCCGACGAGCGCACGTTGGTCAGCTGTTTGCCCTTGATCGGGTTCACGACCAGGTCGTTGTCGCGCGAGTGGATACCGATGATCATGCCTTCGTAGACCGGGTCGTTGTGGACCACAAACATACGGCCGCGATCCTGCAGCTTCCAGATTGCGTAGGCAACGGCGGCGCCGTCGTCCTGCGAAATCAGCACGCCGTTGCGGCGGCCGGCCATCTCGCCACGCGAGTTGTCGACCGGTGCGTATTCGTCGAACACGTGCGACATCAGGCCGGTACCGCGGGTCAGGGTCATGAATTCGCCCTGGAAGCCGATCAGGCCACGCGCAGGAATCTTGTACTCGAGGCGCACGCGGCCCTTGCCGTCCGATTCCATGTTCTGCAGGTCACCACGGCGGCGGCCCAGTTCTTCCATCACGCCGCCCTGGTTCACTTCTTCCACGTCGACGGTCAGGTTCTCGAACGGCTCATGACGCACGCCATCGATCATCTTGAAGACCACGCGCGGACGCGACACGGCCAGCTCAAAGCCTTCGCGGCGCATGTTTTCGATCAGGATGGTCAGGTGCAGTTCGCCGCGGCCGGACACTTCGAAGATCGTATCGTCGTCGGTCGGCGCAACGCGCAGCGCAACGTTGGCCTTCAGTTCGCGCTCGAGGCGGTCACGCAGCTGGCGGCTGGTGACGAACTTGCCTTCACGGCCCGCCAGCGGCGAGTTGTTGACCATGAAGTTCATGGTCAGGGTCGGCTCGTCGACGGTCAGCATCGGCAGCGCTTCCGGAACGTCCGGTGCGCAGATGGTCGAACCGATGCCGATTTCGTCGATACCGTTGATCAGCACGATGTCGCCGGCCATCGCTTCGTCGACCAGCACGCGCTCGAGGCCCTTGAAGTTCAGTACCTGGTTGATTCGGCCCTTGATCGGGGTCGAATCAGGGCCGTTCAGCACGACCACGTCCTGGCCGGTCTTGATGCGGCCGCGGTTGATGCGGCCAATGCCGATCTTGCCGACGTACGAGGAGTAGTCCAGCGAGGTAACCTGCATCTGCAGCGGGCCGTCCGGATTGTCGTCGCGCACCGGCACATACTTGAGGATCGCTTCGAACAGCGGCTTCATGTCACCGCTGCGCACGTCTTCGGTCAGGCCGGCATAGCCGTTCAGGCCGGACGCGTACACGACCGGGAAGTCCAGCTGCTCGTCGGTTGCGCCGAGCTTGTCGAACAGTTCGAAGGTCTGGTTGATGGCCCATTCGGCGCGCGCGCCTGGGCGGTCCACCTTGTTGACCACGACGATAGGCTTCAGGCCCAGCGCCAGCGCCTTGCGCGTGACGAAGCGGGTCTGCGGCATCGGTCCTTCCTGCGCAT
This sequence comes from Telluria sp., assembly GCA_035759315.1. Lineage (GTDB taxonomy): Bacteria > Pseudomonadota > Gammaproteobacteria > Burkholderiales > Burkholderiaceae_D > Telluria. Next base: position 17,748 of record DASTVB010000115.1, read on the forward strand.
CGACCAGCAGCAGCACCGAGTCGACCATCGACAGCACGCGCTCGACCTCACCGCCGAAGTCGGCGTGGCCTGGGGTGTCGACGATGTTGATGTGCGTGCCTTCGTACTCGACTGCGCAGTTCTTCGACAGAATCGTGATGCCACGTTCTTTTTCGAGGTCGTTCGAGTCCATCACGCGGGTTTCCACCTGCTGGTTCTCACGGAAAGTACCGGATTGGCGTAGCAGCATGTCGACCAGGGTCGTTTTGCCGTGGTCAACGTGGGCGATGATTGCGATATTACGAATCGCGCGTTTGGTGTCTGACATTGTCTATCCAGCGTGAGAATTGTTGCGGTCGAAGTACGAAGTGTACGGTGCTGCCAATTTCGGAAACCCACGACTATAGCACGGTAGCGCCCCTTCTGCACTGCAGCATGCAGAAAAGGCGTGGATATTCAAAGAGTTGCCTGTTTTTAAGGCGAATGGCGTTGTTTCCTTGCCAGCAGCGCGAAGCCGAGCGGAGGCTCGGCTTCGTCTCGGGTGCGCGGCGGAATGGTCAGGGCAGCACGTTGCCGTGCTTGACGCGCATGGCGATGCGCGACAGGTTGGCGAAATTGGCCACGGGATTGCCTTCGAGGACAAGGAAGTCCGCCTCGTAGCCAGGCTCAAGCCGGCCCAATTTGCGTTCCGGGAAAATGGTCGCGCTCGTGTTTGCGGACCAGATGCCGATAATGGTCGGGACGTCGAAAATGCCATGGACGTGGAGATATTCGGCCGCGCCGCGGCTGGTCACGTACGGTTGCTCGCCGCTGATGCCGTCGCTGCCGAGTGCGATGCTCACGCCGGCGCGCGCCAAAGTCTGCAGGTTCCGGCGGTTCAGTTCCAGCTCGGCATCCGACTTCGCTTTCATGCGGGCGCGTCGCTGCGCCTCGTCGCCCGGTCCGCCCTGCGGTCCGACCATCATCCCCATCGCCGGAGCGGCGGGACTGCGTAGCGTGGCCACCACCTTCACCTTTTTCTGCGCGGCCAGCTGCGCGGTCGAGTCGTCGATCAGGTAAGGAGCCAGGTCCAGTTCGCGCGCCAGTCCGAGGTGCGGCAGATGGTTGATTTCATCGACGCCCGCCAGCACGGCATGGCGAAAGTCCGCGGCAGTCTCGATGTGGGTGGACACGCGCAGACCCGCTTGCCTGGCGCGCGCGACGATCAGTTCCAGCACCTTCGGATCAAGGCCCTTGGCGCCGGTGTTGAGCGCCTTGCGCCGGTCGAATTCCTCGGAATACAGCAGGAACGTCTTAAGGAAGTCCGGTTTGCCCGCGACGATCCGCGGCCACGCCGCATCGAGGTCGGCAGCGCTGTCGATCAGGAAGTAGGCACGCCCGTGCATGTCTGCAGGCCCCATCCCGGGAAAGACGCCGCGCTTCGAGAGCATGTCGTGCAGCCTGACGGGATGGCCGCCGCTGGCGGTCAGGCCACCGTTGGAGAATGTGACGTCGATCGTGCGCGGGCCGTTCAGCTTGTCGCGCACCGCTGGCGTGAGCAGGTCCGGGATCACGTTCGGGTTCTTCACGTAGAACACGCCGGCGTCGAGCGTCGCCGCAATTTTCGCGTCCAGGCCGTCGATGCCGTCAATGCCATGGTGGTGGGCATCGCCAAAAGCCGGTACCACGAACTTGCCGCCCAGGTCGATGGTACGGTCGATGGTAGAGGGACGGTCGCGGGTAAGCGTGCCGTTGACGCTAAAGAAGGTGGCTGCGGCAAAGCCGCGCCCATCGAACCAGCGTCCGTGTTCGAACGCGACATTGTCCGCGAGGGCGGGCGTGCCAGACAGCGCCAAGGCAAGGAAAGAGAGGAGGAATTTGTACATGACCGTTCCGGTTTGGAATAACGGCGCTATCGTAGATTGCCAGTCTTAAAACTTGCTTAACTGCAAATAGCTCCCGAGGCGACCACGTTAAGCCGGAGGACCGCCCGCCTTGGGTCAGCCTGCAGTGGAGATCAGACGTTCGGGGGCAAGGATGCTGTACCCGCCAAGGACACCAGTGCCAAGCAGGCGGCCGGCGTGGTAGACGCGGACCCTGCCCTGCTCCGCCGGTACGGCCACTGCTGGCTCCTTCCCGAGCGCGAGGCGCTGGCCGTGCAGGAAACGCTTGGCCAAGTCGTCGTTCAGCTCGACCGACGGGAACGTGGAGAGCAGCGCGTCGACGGGCGCCAGCAGCGACAGCGGCGCGGCGTGCTGCGACAGGTCATCCAGCGTGATCATGCCGTCCGCCGTCAGCGCGCCGACGCCGGTGCGGCGCAGCGCGTTCAGGTGGGCGCCGCAGCCGAGCGCCCCGCCGATGTCCTCGCCCAGCACGCGGATGTAGGTGCCCTTGCTGCAGGTGACCGACAGCTTGAGGAACGGCGCTTCGTAGCCGACGAACTCGAGCCGGTGGATCGTCACCGGGCGCGCTTCGCGCTCCAGCGTGATGCCTTCGCGCGCATATTCGTAATAGGCCTTGCCGTCGCGCTTGAGCGCGGAGTACATCGGCGGCACTTGCAGGATCGGGCCACGGAAACCTGCAAGCACCGCTTCGATCTGTTCCACCGTCACATCCACCGGGCGCGTTTCGATCGCTTCGCCTTCGGTGTCGCCGGTGTTGGTCTTGATGCCGAGGTGGACCACGGTCTCGTAAGTCTTGTCCGCTTCCAGCAGGTCCTGCGAGAACTTGGTCGCCTCGCCGAAGCACAGCGGCAGCAGGCCCGTCGCGAACGGGTCCAGCGTGCCGGTGTGGCCCGCCTTCTTCGCGTTGAGGATGCGCTTGGCCTTGATCAGGGCGTCGTTGGACGACAGCCCAACCGGTTTGTCGAGCAGCAGGACGCCGTCGACCAGGTCGCGTACTTTCTTCACTCGTCGTTCTTGCCGTCGTCGTTATCGCCGGCGGCGGGCGCCTCGTCGCTTTCGAAATCGGCCGCGCGGGTGGCGTTGGCCTGGTCGATCAGCGCCGACATCTGCAGGCCGCGCGAGGTGGAGGTGTCGTGCACGAAGTGCAGCTGCGGCAGCGTGTGGATGTGCAGGCGCTTGCCCAGCAGGTTGCGCAGGAAGCCCGATGCCTTCTGCAGGCCGGCCAGCGTGTCCTTGATCTTCTCCGGGTCGTCCTGGAGGATCGTGAAGTAGACCTTGGCGTGCGCGTAGTCGGGCGTGAGCTTCACTTCCGACAGCGTGATCATGCCGACGCGCGGGTCCTTCAGCTCGTACGCGATGATCTCGGCCAGGTCGCGTTGGATCTGGTCGGCCACGCGGATGCCGCGCTGGGGGATGTTTTTGCTGTGTTTTGCCATTGTTGAGTATGTGTTTCTTAAAGCGTCATCCCCGCGAAAGCGGGGATGTGCCGTCATCCCAGCGTAGGCTGGGATCCATGCTGAACCGGCTAAGCCCACTCAGTATGGATTCCAGCCTTCGCTGGAATGACGGCGCCACCCCCCGCGTTCGCGGGGATGACAGGGGTGCTGCTTAAATTACAGGGTACGTGCGATTTCCTGGATTTCGAACGCTTCGAGCGTGTCGCCAACCTGGATGTCGTTGTAGTTCTTGAGCGAGAGACCGCACTCGAAGCCCGCACGCACTTCCTTGACGTCGTCCTTGAAGCGCTTGAGCGATTCGATCTCGCCGGTCCACACCACCAGGTTGTTGCGCAGCAGGCGTACCGAAGAGGAACGCTTGATGACGCCATCGGTGACCAGGCAGCCAGCAACCGCGCCGACCTTCGAGACCAGGATGACCTGGCGGATCTCGACCGAACCGGTGATGTGCTCGCGCTTCTCCGGAGCCAGCATGCCCGACAGCGCCGCTTTGACTTCTTCGATCGCGTCGTAAATGATGTTGTAGTAGCGAATGTCCACGCCGTTGGCTTCCGCCAGCTTGCGGGCCTGGCCGTCGGCACGGGCGTTGAAGCCGATGATGACTGCCTTCGAGGCCACTGCAAGGTTGACGTCCGACTCGGAGATGCCGCCCACCGCCGCGTGCACGATCTGCACACGCACTTCGGAGGTCGACAGCTTCTGCAGCGACGAGACCAGCGCTTCCTGCGAACCCTGTACGTCGGTCTTGACGATCAGCGGCAGGTTCTTGACTTCGCCTTCAGCCATCTGGTCGAACATGTTCTCCAGTTTCGCGGCCTGCTGGCGAGCCAGCTTCACGTCGCGGAATTTACCCTGGCGGAACAGGCCGATTTCACGTGCCTTGCGCTCGTCCGTCATCACCAGCACTTCTTCGCCGGCGACAGGAACGTCGGTCAGGCCCTGGATTTCGACCGGGATCGATGGACCGGCTTCGTTGATCGACTTGCCGTTCTCGTCCAGCATCGCGCGCACGCGGCCAAATGAGGAACCAGCCAGGATCACGTCGCCGCGCTTCAGGGTACCCGACTGCACCAGGATGGTGGCAACCGGGCCCTTGCCCTTGTCGAGGCGTCCTTCGACCACCAGGCCCCGGGCCGGCGCGTCGATCGGCGCTTTCAGTTCCAGCACTTCGGCCTGCAGCAGCACCTGCTCGAGCAGGGTATCGATACCCGTGCCCATCTTCGCCGACACCGGCACGAATGGCGATTCGCCACCGTATTCTTCAGGCACCACGCCTTCGGCGACCAGTTCCTGCGTCACGCGGTCGGTGTTGGCGCCCTGCTTGTCGATCTTGTTGATCGCGACGACCAGCGGCACGCCGGCCGCTTTCGCGTGGGCGATCGCTTCCTTCGTCTGCGGCATCACGCCGTCGTCCGCCGCCACCACCAGGATGACGATGTCGGTTGCTTTCGCGCCGCGGGCACGCATCGCGGTAAACGCTTCGTGGCCCGGGGTGTCTAGGAAGGTGACCATGCCGCGCGGCGTATCGACGTGGTATGCGCCGATGTGCTGCGTAATGCCGCCCGCTTCGCCCGCCGCCACTTTGGCGCGGCGGATGTAGTCCAGCAGCGAGGTCTTGCCGTGGTCGACGTGGCCCATGACGGTCACGACCGGTGCGCGCGGCATCGATTCTGCATGCGCGTGCTCGCCCTGGTCGGCCAGCAGCGCTTCCGGATCGTCCAGCTGCGCGGCGAATGCCTTGTGGCCCATTTCTTCCACGAGGATCATCGCGGTTTCCTGGTCCAGCACCTGGTTGATGGTGCACATCTGGCCCAGCTTCATCAGCTGCTTGATGACCTCGGACGCCTTGACGGACATCTTGTGCGCGAGTTCGGCGACGGTGATCGTCTCCGGCACGTGCACTTCCTTGATCACCGGCTCGGTCGGAGCCTGGAAGCTCGATTCGCGGTCGTCGTGGTGCGAATTGCGGCGGCCCTTGCCACCGGCGCGCCAGCCGTCACGGCCGCCCGAAGGGGCAGCGCCGCGGGTCTTGGCGCCGGCAGGTGCGCCGCGCTTCTTGTCGTCGGACCAGGTCGAGGACACGTTCGCCGATTTGATCGACTTCTTGTCGCCCGGCTTCTTGTCCGCGGTGGCGGTGCCCGGCTTCTTGTCGGCCGGCTTGTGCAGCGTGCCTTCGGCAGCCTTCGGCTTCGGCGCTTCCACCGGTGCCGGCTCAGGCGCCTTCATCACGCGGCGCGGCTGGCTCATCATGGCCTTGATCTGCGCCACTTCGTCAGCGACCGCCTTGCGGGCCTTCTCGTTGGCGTCGGCGCGCGCGGCAGCTTCCTTGGCGGCCGTTTCGGCCTTGCGCTTGTTCTCTTCCGCGACTGCCTTCTTGGCGTCGTCGGTGACCGCGTTCGCCAGTGCTTCGGCGGCGCGCTTGGCTTCTTCTTCCTGGATGCGGCGCGATTCCTCGGCAGCCTGCTTGGCTTCCGCTTCCTTCTCGGATTCCAGCTTGGCCAGGCGTTCCTGCTTCTCGCGCAGTTCGGCTTCCTGGCGCGCGATCAGTTCGGACTGCTTGCGTGCTTCTTCTTCGCGGCGGGCGATTTCGGCCGCGTCCACGACCGGCGCGGCAGGCGCCGCCTCGGTGGTGGTGGCGACGTCGTCGCGCTGGACGAAGGTGCGCTTCTTGCGCACTTCGACCTGGATGGTACGGCTCTTGCCGCTGGAATCGGCCTGCTTGATCTCGGTCGTTTCCTTGCGGGTGAGCGTGATCTTCTTTTTCTCGGTTGGTTCCGTTGCGCCGTGCGAGCGGCGCAGGTGATTCAGCAGCTTGTCCTTATCATCTTTCGACAACGGATCTGACGCCGAATCCTTCTCGACGCCGGCCGAACGCAACTGCGTCAGCAGCACGTCTGCGGGCATCTTCAGTTCGGTGGCAAATTGGGCTACGTTGTTACTCGCCATTCAGTCCTCTTTTCTATACTTTTTGTCGCGACAGATGATGTTCAAACCGTGAATCAGGCCTTGGCCGTTTCGGCCAAGCTCCAGGCTTTTTCCTGGAGGGCTTTCGCGCGGTCGTCATACTTCGCGTCCACCATTTTCATCTCGTCGTCGCTCACATCATTGAATTCATTGTCGATCAGCTCGCGGGCGCGCTCGGACGACAGGGCCAGGATGGCGCCGAATTCGTCGTAAGCCAGGCTTGCAAACTGCGCCAGCGTCTTGATGCCGGCCAGGCCAAGCTTGCCTGCGGTGGTACGGTCCATGCCTTCGAGGTTGACCAGCGCTTCTTCCATGCCTTCCAGGCCTTCTTCGGAAGCGATCGCCTCGGTCACCAGCGCATCGCGGGCACGGGTACGCAGTTCGTTGACGGTGTCTTCGTCGAATGCTTCGATCTCGAGCATTTCGGAGATCGGCACGTATGCGATCTCTTCCAGGCTGGAGAAGCCTTCGTCAACGAGGATGTCCGCCACTTCCTGGTCCACGTCCAGCTTGGCCATGAACAGTGCGCGCACGATCGAGGTTTCGGCAGCCAGCTTGTCGGCCGATTCTTCGGCCGTCATGATGTTGATCTTCCAGCCGGTCAGCTCGGACGCCAGGCGCACGTTCTGGCCGGAGCGGCCGATCGCGATTGCCAGGTTCTCTTCGTCCACCACCACGTCCATTGCGTGCTTTTCTTCGTCGACCACGATCGACGACACGTTCGCCGGCGCCAGCGCGCCGATCACGAACTGCGCCGGGTCCTGCGACCACAGCACGATGTCGACGCGTTCGCCGCCCAGTTCACCGGTCACGGCCTGCACGCGCGAGCCGCGCATGCCGACGCAGGTACCGATCGGGTCGATGCGCTTGTCGGCGGTGTACACCGCGATCTTGGCGCGCACGCCAGCGTCGCGCGCTGCCGATTTGATCTCCAGCAGGCCCTGCTCGATCTCAGGCACTTCGAGCTCGAACAGCTTCATGATGAATTCCGGCGCGGTGCGCGACAGGATCACCTGCGGGCCACGCATGTTGCGGTCCACGCGCAGGATGTAGGCACGTACGCGGTCGCCGATGCGCAGGTTCTCTTTCGGGATCATCTGGTCGCGCGGGAGGCGCGCTTCGATCTTGCCCGATTCGACGATCGCGTCGCCGCGTTCCATGCGCTTGATGGTGCCGGTCACGAGCGAGTCGCCGCGCTCGAGGAAGTCGGCCAGGATCTGCTCGCGTTCGGCATCGCGCACGCGCTGCAGGACCACCTGTTTGGTGTCCTGGGCGAAGCGGCGGCCGAGGATGTCGACCGATTCCACCGGCTCTTCGATGTACTCGTCGACTTCGATGTCAGGGATCTGTTCCTTGGCTTCGAAGTGCAGGACTTCCTGGTCAGGCAGCTGCAGGCCTGCTTCATCGGGAACCACGTGCCAGCGGCGGAAGGTCTCGAACTCGCCAGATTCGCGGTCGATCGCTACACGGATGTCGACTTCGCCTTCGTAGCGTTTTTTCGTCGCTTGCGCGAGCGCGAATTCGAGCGCGCCAAAGACTACATCCTTGTCGACGTTCTTTTCGCGCGCCAGCGCATCAACCAGTAACAATACTTCCTTGCTCATGCTTTGCGGCTCCTAAAATCCACCTGCGGCACCAAACGTGCCTTATCCAGATCGGCCAGTGTAAAGTCCAACATGGCCGGTCCATCCTTGCTTTCAAATTCCAACCCGATTTTGTCGCCTTCGGGAGCGTGGATCACGCCCGTGAAGGTTTTCCGGTTCGCGGTACCCGGCATTGCCACGCGCAGCTTGACCGTTGCCTCATGGCCGGCAAAGCGCGCGAAATCGGCCAGCTTGCGCAGCGGGCGGTCGAGCCCCGGCGACGACACTTCCAGCCGTTCGTAGTCGATGTTCTCAACCGTCAGCAGGTGCGACAGCTGGTGGCTGACCGTTGCGCAGTCTTCCACGTCGATCGGGCCACGCTCGGCGGCGTCGGCTTCCGTGCGGTCGATATAGACGCGCAGGATCCCGCGCTCGCCCCGTTCCACATCAACGAGGTCGAAGCCCAGGCCGGTCACGGTTGTTTCGATCAGGTCAAACTGCTGCAAACGTCAATCTCCAGGTACTAAAAACGGTTCAACAAAAAAAAAATGGGCATCTGCCCATCTTCTTATTCCCAACCAGGTAAGTCGCTCATGCGCCGAAGATATCGGGTAGAACGTTGATTAGGTTGAGAATTATAACGCTTTCACGGATTCGCCGCAATCGCAGTCATCGTCTGTGGACAGGCAAACAACACATTTTAAGTATAAACGGGCGTGGTTTCACCAAGATTCCGTGCAGCAAGATCGACATGGGGACTGTCCCTGCGGGACTGTCCCCTGCCTTTCGTTTTGCACCACTACAAAGGCGGGGGACAGTCCCGAAGGGACAGTCCCCAACCCCTTCTAGCCGCGGCGGCCGCGGCGCGGCATGCCGGCGTCGTGCCGCCCCGGACCCTGCGGGCCCTGCGGACGGCGCGGGCCGCCGCGCCCCGCCGGCGCGAAGCCGAAGGTGGTCTGCAGCGGATCCGGCTGGCGCGGACCGCGCGCCGGCTTGCCCTCGGCGGCCGGGCCGCGCCCCTGGCCACCACCCTGTCCGCCCGGACGACCCTGCCCGCCACCCTGGCCGAACGAACGGCCCTGGCCCTGCGGCTGCCCGCCCGGACGCCCGCTGCGCCCTGCGCCGCGCGGTCCTTTCGGGAACGGATCGGCGTTGCGGTTGGCGTCGGCGCGGTCGATCCGGTTGCCGTCGGCTTCCTGGCGCTTCTCGCCACGCGGCTCGCCGCGCGCCGGCGCGCCCTTGCCTTCGCCGCCTTTTTTCTCGACGCCGAAGGCCTTCAGCAGGTCGCGCACGTTATTTTCTTCCAGCTCTTCCCAGCGACCGCGCTTCAGGTTGCTCGGCAGCGTCATCACGCCGTAGCGGGTACGGATCAGGCGCGACACGGTCAGGCCGACCGCTTCGAACATGCGGCGCACTTCGCGGTTGCGGCCTTCGCCGATCACCACCCGGTACCAGCGGTTGACGCCTTCGCCGCCGCCATCGGCGATCTTGGTGAAGTTCGCCATGCCGTCTTCCAGCTCGACGCCGGCCAGCAGCTTCTGGCGCATGCCTTCTTCCAGTTCGCCCAGGGTACGCACCGCGTATTCGCGGTCGATGTTGTAACGCGGGTGCATCAGGCGGTTGGCGAGGTCGCCGGACGTGGTGAACAGCAGCAGGCCTTCGGTGTTGAAGTCGAGGCGGCCCACCGCCAGCCATTTACCCGCCTTCATGGTCGGCAGGCGGTCGAACACCGACGGACGGCCTTCCGGATCGTCGTGGCTGACGATTTCGCCGGCCGGCTTGTGATAAATGAGCACGCGCGGCGGCTTGCTCGAGACACGGCGCTGGATCAGTTTGCCGTTGATGCGGACCGCATCGGTTGGCAGGATGCGCTGGCCGATGTGGGCCGGCTCGCCGTTCACCGACACGCGGCCGGCAATGATCAGTTCTTCCATGTCGCGGCGCGAGCCGAGGCCCGCTTCGGCCAGCACCTTGTGCAGCTTCGGCGCGTCGTCGTCCGCGGTCAGGTCGCGGCGGACCGGCTTCGGCTGGCCACGCCCGCCTTCGTTGGCGTCGAACGCGTCCGAGGTGACAAAGGAGAAAGCGTCGTCGGCGTCATTGCCGGTGCGCGGGGCGCCCTGCGCACGCGCGGGAGCGCCCTTCTTCTTTTTCTTGTTGCGGCCGTTGGCGCTGCGCTCGGTGGTGCGCTCGCGTGGCTCGCGTTCGTGGCGCGGCTTCTGGCCCTGGCCGGGCGCTGCCTGTTCCTGCGGCTCGGCGCCGGCTTCGGCGGCCGCGGCTTCGACCGGCGGCTGCTTCGGCTTGCGCTCTTCGCGCAGCGCGCGCTGTTCGCGCATCGCACGCGGGCCGCGCACGCGCGACTGGCGCACGGCGGCTTCGTCGCCGGATGGCGCGGCCTCAGGGGCTGGTGCGGCGGCCGGCGCGGCTTCAGCTGCCGCCGGCTTGCGTGCGCGCGCTTTCGGCTGCGCCGGCGCTTTGCCTTCGGCTGCCGGTTCGGCGGCTACGGCCTTGGCGGCGCGCTTGCGCGGCGCCGGCTCGATGCCGGCGGCCTTGTCTGCTTCGATCTGCGCCTTGGTGCGGCGTTTCGGCTTGGCGGGCTGCTCGTCGGCGGCGGCCAGTGTCTCTTGATTGTCGGTTGGGTTCATTATTCAGTTTTTGTGTCTGGCACAGCCTGTTCGTGCCGGGTATCGTCGTCGGCCTTCGCCGCGGCGAGGGCATCCGGGAATTCATCTTCAATCGCGGCTTCTATCACCGCTTCCGCGAATTCCTCGTCCTGGACCAGTTCGGCCTCGAGGGCGTCCGGGAATTCGTCTTCGATCGCGGCTTCGATCACCGCTTCGGCCAGCTGCTCGTCGTCGAGCAGCGCCTGGTCGGCGTCCTGCCCGACCTGATCGCCTGGCGCGGCAGCATGCGCCGCCTGCGCTTCGGCTTCCTTCTCGAAATTCTGCTGCAGCGCTTCTTCCAGCACTTGCAGCTGGTCGCTGGACTGCATGTCGGCGACCGTCTGCAGCGGCGGCAGCTGCGACAGCGAACCGAGGCCAAGGTCGTCGAGGAACTGCTTGGTGGTGCCCAGCAAGGCCGGGCGCCCCACCACCTCGCGGTGGCCGACTACATCGATCCAGCCGCGGTCTTCCAGCATCTTGATCGTCTGCGAATTGACCGCAACGCCGCGGATCTCCTCGATATCGCCGCGCGTGACCGGCTGGCGGTAAGCGATGATCGCCAGCGTTTCGAGCGTGGCGCGCGAGTACTTCGGCGGCTTCTCGGGACTCAGGCGGTCGAGGTACATCTTCATCTCGGGCCGGCTCTGGAAGCGCCAGCCGGAGGCCAGCGCCACCAGCTCGACGCCGCGGCCGTCCCAGTCGCGCCGCAATTCTTCCAGCAGGATCTTGATGGTGTCGGAACCCACGCCCGCGCCCATCGGGCGGCCGGCGCTGTCCACGTCCACGAACAGCTTTTTCATGCCGTGGATCGACATCGGCTCACGGGCACACAGCAGCGCGGTTTCGAGGACTTTTTTAGCCTCATCAGTATTCATATCGATGTCGAGAACGCTTACGAACGTTAGCTACAACCCAAATCAACGAATAGCAGCAGTCATCACGGATGACGCCGCCAAAAAAACACATGCGTTGAAACTGGAATCCGTCGCCGAGGCAGGCTTGCCGGGGGCGGTGAAATTACGGGCGGCGCGGGGAGAGCCACCTGCTTATAAGCGGCAGAAAACCTGCCAATCTGCGGTCATTGTACCTGATAAAACTGCCAGGTGAGCAAAATGCTCAAGCCGTGTGCTTCGCGGCCAGGCGCGCGGCGAGCATTGCCGACACGCCCAGGAAGGCCGGGTATTCGGCGGTGATCACCCAGGTCGGCACGCGCGACAGGTAGTCGACGAAGCGCCCCTTGTGCTCGAAGCGGGCGCGGAACGAGGAGCGCAGGAAGCGCTCACCCAGGCGCGGCACGATCCCGCCGCCTATATATATACCGCCCTGCGCGCCAAGCGTGATGGCCAGGTTGCCGGCCACGGTGCCGAGCATGCCGCAGAAGGCTTCCAGCGTGGCGTCGCACAGCGCGCATTCGCCGGCCAGCGCGCGGCGGCCGATTTCGGGCGCATCGAGGCGGGCGTCGGGCTGGCCCTGGCCGTCGGCCAGGGCGCGGTAAATCAGTTCAATGCCGGCGCCGGACATCAGGCGTTCGGCCGACACGTGTTCGTGCACGCGCCATGCGTACTGGAGGATCGCCACTTCCTGCGGGTTGGCCGGCGAGAAGGTCACGTGCCCGCCCTCGCTGTTGAGCGCAGTCCAGCCGGTGGCGCAGGGGATCAGGCCGGAAACGCCAAGGCCGGTGCCGGCGCCGATCAGGCCGAGCGGCGCGCCGGGCACGGGCACGCCGCCGCCAACCTGCTTCTTCTGGTCGGGCGCGAGGTGCGGCAGCGAGGAGGCCAGCGCGGCGAAGTCGTTCACCACCAGCAGGGTCTCGAAGCCGCATTCGACGCGCATCGCTTCGATCGAAAACTCCCAGTGGTGGTTGGTCATGCGCACATGGTCGCCGTCGACCGGGTTGGCGATCGCGATGCCCGCGTGGCGGATCGGGGCATGGCCGGCGGCGGCCACCGCCGGCGAGGCGAGGTAGGCGCGCAGCGCATCGGCCAGCGTCGCGTAGCCGGAGCATGACAGCACCTCGACCAGGTCCACGCGGCCCGGCGCCACTTCCAGCGCGAAGCGGGCATTGGTGCCGCCGACGTCCGCCAGCAGGCGCGGGCCGTCCGCGAAGGCGGCTGGCGCGTGGGACTGGGACGGCGAGGAAGTGAGCTGGACGGTCATGACGGCGATATCGATAGGGACCGTCAAAGCTTAATGGATTTCGCGGTGGGGATGCAAGTAAAGTTTGTAGTTTAGGTACATCCGCATAGCCGCTTGTTGGCACTGCATCGCAAAATTGACCGTAGTCAAGCTACGCGGGACTGTCCCTCCGGGACCGTCCCCTGCCTTTGCAGTCGCGCTAAAACCAAAGGCTGGAGACAGTCCCGCAGGGACAGCCCCCCGCTCAGAACCGGGTTTCGTAGAGCATGTGCCAGGCGGCGACGCCAGCCAGCTCGTCGCGGCTTTCGGTGACGCCGGCCGCTGTCGCGTAGCGGTTGACCTGCAGGCGCCCCGACGAAAGCACATTGCGCGCCGTGACACGCACCTTGCTCGCCGCGCTGAGGTTATAGACCACGAACGCGTCCAGGTTGCGGCGCGCGATCGCGTACGCCGACTCGCTCTCCGATACCTGCGTCCAGCCGCCGCTCGTGTAGTTGAAGCTCGCGCCCGCGCCCCATTGCGGATTCTTGTAATCGAGGCCGATGTTCGACGACCAGCGCGCCTGCCCGTTCAGCCGGTTGTCCGGCCCGGGAACGTTCTCGACCTCCGACCAGTTGCGGCTCAGGCTGGACTGCACGTTGATCGCCGGCGCGTCCCTGACCAGCGCCTTGAGGGGGAACTTGGCCTCGAATTCCAGGCTGCGCACCTGCGCCGTGCCGCGGTTGGAAGGACGCGACACGTAGCGTTCCCCGTCCAGCTCGGTCGCGGTGCCGATCAGGTTGTCGATATTGCGCGCGGTCGCGCTCACCGACACCATTGCGCCATCGGTCCAGTAATGCTCGAACGCGGCATCCAGGCCGAGCGCGAGCTCCGGCTTGAGGTGCGGGTTGCCGGCGAAGTCGGTCGTCACCGGGGTGTTGAACGCGGTGTAGTAGCGCCGCGCCACGACCTGGCCCAGCTGCGGCGCCTTGAACGTACGGGTGACCGCAAGCCGCACCTGGTCGCCCTTGGTGCCGGGGATTTTCCACAGCGTCTGCGCCACCGGGCTCAGGACGCTCACGCGCGAGGACACGTCGCCGCCTTCGCCGTCGTCGGCACGAATGCCAATGGTTTCCCAGCGCGCGCCCAGGTACACCGACAGGCCCGGCGTCACGTCCCATTCGTCGCGCGCGTAGACCGCGAGGCTCTCCACGGTCGCATCGAAGCGGTTGTCGAAGTCGAGCGGCATGTAGCCCGCAGCCACGGTGTCGTCCTGGCGGTCGTGCTGCTTGCGCAGGCTGCGCGACGCGTCCCAGCCGACTGCCATCGCATGCTCCGCCAGCAGCGCGGCGGTGTACTTGCCGGTCCAGGTCACGCCGTCGTCATGCTCTTCGCCGCTGTTGATACGGTCCAGCACCGGCGCGCCGGCGGCGCTGCGGCCGTGCGCCTCCATCCCGCGATCGCTGCCGGACTTGAACACGCCGCCCTTGGTTTCGAGCTTGCTGCCTTCGCCCACCTTTCCGGTCCAACTGAGGTCGCTGCGGAGCGAAGTCGTGTCGCCGCGGAAGTGGTTTTCGAGTTCGGGATACGGATGCGGCGTGCCGACCGGCGTCACGGTCGGCGTGAAGGTGTTGCCGTGATAGCGATTGATGTTGGCGAAGCCGAGCCACGACAGCGCGTCGCCACGATCGGTCTTCCATTCCACGCGCGTGTTCAGGTTCAGGTTGACGCCCACATGGTGGTTGCGCGACTCGCTGCGGCGCAGCTGCACGACTTCGCCGGCCGGGTTGCGTACCTCCTGCGTGAGGCTCGGCGTATTGTCGGCGACCACGCCGCCCAGGTTGGCGCTGGCGGTGTACGAATACCGGTCGAGCTTGTCCGACATCGACACATAACCACCGGGACTGAGGTGCTCCGCGCTGCCCGACATGCCGACCTTCGCTTCGCGCGAGCGCTTCGACGGCGTCCTGCGCAGCACCACGTTGATGGTGCCGGCGATCGCCTGCGTGCTGTACTCGGCGGCCGCGGCGCGGATCACTTCGATCTTCTCGATCTGGTCCGGCTGCAGGTTATCCAGCGAGAAGCCGGCCGGCGCGCGCTCGCCGTTCACCAGCACCTGCGTGTAGCCGTTTCCGAGGCCGCGCATGCGCACGCCGCCGTTGACCACGGTGACGCCGGGCAGGCGCTTGAGCACGTCCAGCGTGGACTGGTCGCCGAACTTGAGGATCTCTTCGCGCGTGACGATGGTGCGGCTGGCGGTGTCGTTCTGGCGCAGGTGGGCGGCGCCCTTGACCTCCACTTCCTGCGCCGCTTTCGGTTCAGGGGCCGGTGCCGGTGCGGCGGCGGGTTGCTGCGCCAGTGCAGGCAGAGCCGCGATCAGTCCGGTTGCGGCCATTGCCAGTGTATGTCGAAGCATCGTCAATCTTGTTATGGATGTTTAACGCGCAGCTCATGCCGCGCGCGGAATCGCTGCCAGCAGCGTGCGCGTGTAGGGGTGTTGCGGGTTGGCGTAGACGTCGTCGGAATTACCCAGCTCCACCACTTCTCCGTGGTGCATCACCATCACCTGGTCCGACATGTAGCGCACCACCGACAGGTCGTGAGAGATGAAGATGTAGGAAAGGCCGTATTCGTCCTGCAGGTCCTGCAGCAGGTTGAGCACCTGCGCCTGCACCGACACGTCGAGCGCGGACACTGATTCGTCGCACACCAGGATCTCCGGCTTCATGGTCAGGCAGCGCGCGATCGCGATGCGCTGCCTCTGGCCGCCGGAGAATTCGTGCGGATAGCGGTGGAAGGCCTGCGCCGGCAGGCCGACGCGCTCGAGCAACTGGTAGGCCGCCTGTTCGCGTTCGCGCTCCCCGGCACCGATGCGGTGGATGCGCATCGGCTCGAGCAGGATCTGACCCACCGTGAAGCGCGGGTTGAGCGAGGCGTACGGGTTCTGGAAGATGATCTGGATGCGCCGCTTGTACTGCTGGTACTCGGAGGCCGGCATCGACACCAGGTCGCGCCCTTCGAACATGGCGCTGCCGCCGGTCGCCTTGTGCAGGCGCAGCAGCGTCAGGCCGACGGTCGTTTTGCCCGAGCCCGATTCGCCGACGAGGCCCAGCGTCTTGCCTTTCGGGAGCTGGAACGAAACGTCCTTGACCGCCTTGAACTCGCGCTTGCCGAACAGGCCCTCGCGCACGAAGAAGCTCTTGGCCAGGTCGCGCACCACCAGGATGTTTTCGTCCCCGGCCTCGTAGCCGCGCCTGCGCTGCGCCGTCTCCACCGGCCGCCCGTGCATGTAGTCGTCGATCACCGGCAGCCGCAGCGGCCGCGCATCGAGCGGCGGCCGGCAGTGCAGCAGCGCTTTCGTGTAAGTGTCCTGCGGATCGGTCAGGACCTGCACGGCGGCGCCCTCCTCGCGCACCTCGCCGTGGCGCATCACGATCACGCGGTCGGCGATTTCGGCGACCAGGCCCAGGTCGTGGGTGATAAACAGGACCGACATGCGGTGTTTCTTCTGCAGACTGGCGAGCAGCTCGACGATCTGCTTCTGGATCGTGACGTCGAGCGCGGTAGTCGGCTCGTCGGCAATCAGCAGGCGCGGCGCGCAGGCGATCGCCATCGCGATCATCACGCGCTGCTGCTGTCCGCCCGACATCTGGCCCGGATAGGAATCGATCTTCGCAGCCGGGTCCGGGATGCCGACTTCGTCGAGCAGTTCCAGCGTGCGGGCGCGCGCCTGCCTGCCGCTCATGCCCATGTGGCGGCGCAGGACTTCGCCGATCTGGAAGCCGACCGTGAACACCGGGTTAAGCGAGGACATCGGCTCCTGGAAGATCATCGAGATCTCCTTGCCGCACAGCGCGCGCCGCTCCGCCACGCTGGCCTTGAGCAGGTCGCGGCCGCCGAACAGGATGCTGCTGCCGGCGTCCACTTCGGTGGTTTGCGGCGGCAGCAGTCCCATCACCGCCAGCGAGCTGACCGACTTGCCACTGCCCGATTCGCCCACCAGCGCCACGGTGCAGTTTTCCGGTACGTCGAAGGAGATGCCCTTGACCGCTTCGAAGGTGGTGGCCTTGTCGATGCGGAAGCGCACGCGCAGGTCGCGGACCCGGAGGAGCATGGTGTCGGTCATTTGAGTTTAGGGTCCAGCGCGTCGCGCAGCGCATCGGTAAACAGCGAGAACGCGGTCACCAGCACCGCCATCGCGCCGGCGGCCGCGGTCAGCTGCCACCACTTGCCGAGAATGAGCTCGTTCTGCGCCTCGCCCAGCATCGAGCCCCACGACACAGTGCCGACCGGGACGCCGAAGCCGAGGAAGGACAGGATCACTTCGGCCTTGATGAAGCCGACCACCAGGATCGACATCTGCACCAGCGCGATGTGCGAAACGTTCGGCAGGATGTGCGAGAACATCTTGCGCCAGTGCGAGGCGCCGATCGCGTCGGCCGCCATCACGTATTCGCGCGCCTTGTGCTTCATGTATTCGGCGCGGATCAGGCGGTACGGTCCGGTCCATCCGGTCAGGCCCAGGATCAGGACGATTGTCAGCACACCCTTCTGCTGCAGCACCGCGGCCACGGTCAGGATCATCAGGATTGCCGGGATCGAGGTGAAGATCGAATAGAACCAGGTGAAGAAGTCGTCCACCAGGCCGCCGAAGTAGCCGGCCAGGGCGCCGAACAGCGTGCCCAGCGCGACCGCGATGGTGGCGGCGACCAGTCCGACCACGATCGAGGTCTCCGCGCCCTTGATGGTTTTCTTGACGATGTCGTGGCCCCACTTGTCGGCGCCGAAGGGCAACGTCTCGCGCTTGACGGCGGCCGCGCGCGCGCCGCTTTGCTCCAGCTTCGCGCGCAGCTCGGCGATGTCGGCGGCCAGCGGGTCGAAGGCGTTGGCGGGCGGCGGCCCGGCGTCGGCCGCATCGGCTTCGCGCGCGGCCAGGTCAGGGCCGGCGAAGGTGGGCGGCGCGTAGCTGACGCCCGCCTCTTCTTCCCAGTCGGCCGCCACCAGCCCGGCCGAGGACAGCGCCAGCGTCAGCAGGAACAGCGCGACCACGCCCAGCGCAGCCATCGCCAGCCGGTCCGC
This sequence comes from Telluria sp., assembly GCA_035759315.1. Lineage (GTDB taxonomy): Bacteria > Pseudomonadota > Gammaproteobacteria > Burkholderiales > Burkholderiaceae_D > Telluria. The sequence goes on from DASTVB010000115.1 coordinate 35,468, forward strand.
GCGCAGGCGCTTCCAGGCCAGCGCCCACAGGCCGGGGGATGCTTTGAAGTCGCTCATCGCCGTCCCCTCACTTGAGCTGCACGCGCGGATCGACCGCCTGGTACATCAGGTCGGTGAGCAGGTTGAACAGCATGGTGGCGGCGGCGACGTACACGGTGATCGCCTTGATCACCGGGAAGTCGCTGCGCTCCACCGCCAGGATCACTTCGCGCCCAATGCCGGGGATGCCGAAGAAGCGCTCCAGCAGGAAGGCGCCGATCAGCAGCGCCGGCAGGCTCGCCATCACATGCGTGATGATCGGGATCGCCGCGTTGCGCAGCACGTGCACCCACATCACGCGCGTTTCGCCCAGGCCCTTGGCGCGCGCGGTGCGCACGTAGTCCTGGTTGACCTCGTCCAGCACGAAGGTGCGGTACAGGCGGAGCGTCGGCGCCAGCGACACCGCCAGGCCGATGATGATCGGCAGCAAGGCGTAGCGCAGCAGGTTTTCGCCCAGGCTCGCGCCCCAGCCCTGCACCGGGAACAGTCCCAGCTTGTAGGCCAGGCCGTACTGGAACACGATGATGTAGACCAGGATGCTGATCGACATGCCAATGGTGCACGCGACCATGACCGCGCGGTCGGTGAGCGAGCCGCGCACGAAGGCGATGGCCAGCGCCAGCGCCACGCCGAATACGGTTTCGAGGATGGTGAGGGGCACCAGCACCGTCAGCGAAGGGCCGAGGCGGCTGGTGATCATGCTGGACACCGGTTCGCCGGTGGCCCAGGAGTTGCCGAAATCGAAGGTGACGATCTGCTTGACGAAGATCCACAGCTGGGTGGCATAAGGCTGGTCGATGCCGAGCTGCGCGCGGATGTTGGCGATCGCCGCCGGGTCCGACATCTTGCCGGCGAGCAAATACGCCGGATCGCCGCCGACCCAGTTGAACAGCAGGAACACCAGCACGATGACGCCCGCCATGGTTGGCAGCATCTGCGCAAGGCGGCGCAATACGTACGCTAGCATGCCGCGCCCTGTGCGCTGCCGGAGGATCGGATCATTTTGCTGCCATGAAAAAACACTACGATAGCGCAAAAGCCCGCCCCCGGGTAAGCCCCTGCCCCCGCCCTCTGCTTCCCCGGTGAACTTATCGGAGAGAAAAGTGTTGTTTCTTCATCGCGTCGTATTGACAATCCGCAAAGCCAAGTGGTCTGATGGTGGCGCTTGAAAATGCTATACGACGACATTTTCAGCGGACGTAGGCATACATATCTCCGCCCTGCTGGGATAACTGTTCCGACAGGAACGATATGTATAGAGAAAAATAGTTTTTATAAATACACGCTTTTCTTTGGAGGTTTCATGATTAAAAAGACCGCGCTTGCCCAAGCGATCACGATGGCATTCGCTACGGCGGCATTCGGCCTGGCCCAGTCGGCCGCAGCGCAGGACGCAGCAGCGCCTGTTCAACGGGTGGAAATCACCGGTTCGAGCATCAAGCGCGCGCAGGCCGAGACCGCGTCGCCTATCCAGGTGATCAACCGCGACGACCTGGCCAAGTCCGGCAAGGCCACCGTAGCCGAATACCTGCAGACCCTGACCGCCGACGGCGCGGGTTCGCTGCCTACCGGTTTCGGTAACGGCTTCGCCGCAGGCTCCACCGCGATCTCCCTGCGCGGCCTGGGCGCGACTTCGACCCTGGTGCTGCTGAACGGCCGCCGCATGGCGCCGTTCGCGCGTGCCGACGACGGCCAGAAGACCTTCACCGACCTGTCCACCGTTCCGATGGAAGCGGTCGAGCGCATCGAAATCCTGAAGGACGGCGCATCGTCGACCTACGGCGCCGACGCGATCGCGGGCGTGGTCAACATCATCCTGCGCAAGGACTTCACCGGCACCACCGTGAAAGCGGAAGTCGGCGAATCGCGCTACGAAGACAACGAGCAGGCCAAGGCATCCGTCACCTGGGGCAAGGGCACGCTGGACAACGAAGGCTGGAACGTCCTGGTCAACGCCGAGGTGTACAAGTCCAACGAAGTCATGAACTCGGACCGCAAGGACCGCGCATGGATCGGCAAGGGCGACCTGCGTCCATGGGGCTACCCGCTGGCGACCCAGTTCGCGGCCGGTGACGTCCGCGGCGGCGTTGCAGGCGCGACCCCGACCGGCGCGATCCGCAACCCGACCACGCTGGCATACGAATACCTGCCAGGCTGCGCCTCCTTCTCCCAGTCCGTGCAGCCGGTACCGGCCAACGGCTGCGTGTGGCACCAGGACCAGTTCCGTTCGATGCAGCCTGCAATCGAAGGCATGAACCTGTACACCCGCGGCACGATGAACATCAACCCGGACATGCAGGTGTACGCAGAAGCCGGCTACTCGAAGCGCGACACGCACTTCACGCTGGTGCCGCCATCGATCACCCCGACCGTCGCCTTCCCGCCTAACGCGGGCAACCCGACCGGCGTGATCAACTACGGTTCCGGCGCAGGCACCACCATGGTGCTGGGCGCGACCCACCCGCAGAACCCGTACGGCGTGCCAGTGCGCGTGCGCTACTCGGCATTCGACGTGGGCCCATCGACCCGCTACGCGGACAACGAGTTCAGCCGCTTCGTGGTCGGCATGCGCGGCACCGCGGCAGGCTGGGACTACGATGCGGGCATCACCCACTCGCAGTCGGAACTGCAGCTGCGCTACACCAACATGCTGAACATGGCAGTGGTGAAGGACGCACTGGGCAATCCGGCCAGCGCGCACTTCCCGTACCTGATCGGCGCGCGTGCGAAAGAAAACAAGGCATCGCTGTACCAGGCCATGGTGCGTGACGCGACCTCGACCTCGACCACCAAGCTTGACACCATCGACGTCAAGGCTTCGCGCGAAATCATGGAACTGCCAGGCGGTATGCTCGGCCTCGCAGTGGGCGCGGAACACCGTCGCGAGAAGGTCGACAATCCGTCGCTGTCCGGCACCCAGATGGGCGAGATCAACGCCAGCTACGTGGCAGCCAAGGGCGACACCAAGGTGTCGGCAGTGTTCGTCGAAGTGGCGGCACCGATCGTCAAGACCGTGGAACTCTCGGCCGCAGCGCGTTACGACAAGTACGACGCGTTCAGCTCGACCACGCCTAAGCTCGGCGCCAAGTGGACCCCGACCAATACGTTCGCACTGCGCGGTACGTATTCGGAAGGCTTCCGTGCTCCAGGCCCAGCGGAATCGGGCGCCGACTCGCAGTCGACCGGCACCGCAACCGCGCGTGACCCGATCCGCTGCCCAGGCGGCACGCCTGCTCCTGGCGCATCGTCGAACGATTGTGCAGCATCGGTTGCAGCAGTCAAGATCGGCGATCCTAACCCGAAGCCGGAAACCTCGAAGGGCTACACCGTCGGCATGGTCTGGGATCCGATCCCTGGCATGTCCGCATCGCTCGACACCTGGAAGATCAAGCGTGAAAACGAGATCAACCCGATGCCGTACAACGAAGCGGCCGCACTGCCAACCGCAGTTCGCGCGGATAACAACCTGATCGGCGCCAACGGCCAGCCAATCCCGAACACCGGCACGCTGCTGATCTCCAAGGCGCCATACCGCAACTCGAGCTTCACCGAAGTTGAAGGCGTGGACCTGGACGTGCGCTATCGCATGAACCTGAGCGAGTACGGCCGTGCGTCGGTGGGCATGACCTGGACCCACATCATCTCGTGGATGCGCGCCGAATCGGCAACCACCAAGTACGAGTACGCTGGCACGCACGGTAACTGCGACACCTCGAACTGCGCTGGCACCCCGAAGGACAAGGCATCGCTGTCCGCATCGTGGGACCTGGGTTCGTTCGGCGTGAGCACCAACGTCAACTACCGTGGCAGCATGAAGAACGTCCAGTTCGAAGGCGACCTGTGCGCATCGTCGCTGGCAGGCGGCGCACCTGCGCCAAACGCAGAGTGCAAGCTGGCCTCCTTCACCACCGTCGACATGTCGGCGCGCTGGAACGTGAGCAAGCAGCTGCAGATCTACGGTTCGATCAACAACCTGTTCGACAAGATCGCACCGCTGGATCCGCTGACCTACGGCGGCATGAGCTACAACCCGATGGATGCATCGGGCGCGATCGGCCGTTACTTCAAGCTGGGCGCACGCTACTCGTTCTAATCGACGACGCGTAAGCTAAAAAAGCCCGCCGGCTGCGAAGCCGGCGGGCTTTTTCTTTGGGGTGGGGTTTGGGGACTGTCCCCACGGGACTGTCCCCTGCTTTTTTCCGTGATATGCCACGCATATCACAGAACCCTCAGTAATATTCCCCGCATATCGTTAGCAACCGCCGGCCGTTCCCGTGGAAAAGGGACATATGCGAGCGCGGGGAGATGTTGCGGGCGATGCTGCGATTGCTATCGCAGCACCAAAGGCAGGGGACAGTACTGCCGCCTTGGCGCGGAGTGACAGTCCCCAGGGGCTTAGTCGGACTGCAGGCGGCGCTGGCGCACGGCAGCGGCCAGCGTTTCGAGCACGCCGACGCTGGCGTCCCAGTCGATGCAGCCGTCGGTGATCGACTGGCCGTACACCAGCTCGCGCCCCGGCACCAGGTCCTGGCGGCCCGACACGAGGTGCGACTCCACCATCACGCCGACGATGCGGCTCTCGCCGCCCGCCACCTGCGCGGCGATGTTGGCGCACACCGGCACCTGGTTCTGCGGATCCTTGGAGCTGTTGGCGTGCGAGGCGTCGATCATCACGCGCGCGGCCAGGCCCTGCTCCGCGATCTGGCGGCACGCGGCCTCCACGCTCGCGGCGTCGTAGTTCGGCGTCTTCCCGCCGCGCAGGATGATGTGGCAGTCCTCGTTGCCATTGGTGGAGACGATCGCGGAATGCCCGCCCTTGGTCACCGACAGGAAGTGGTGCGGCTGCGAGGCCGCCTTGATCGCGTCCACCGCGATCTTGATGTTGCCGTCGGTGCCGTTCTTGAAGCCGACCGGGCACGAAAGTCCCGATGCCAGCTCGCGGTGGACCTGCGACTCGGTGGTGCGCGCGCCGATCGCGCCCCAGCTGATCAGGTCCGCGATGTACTGCGGGCTGATCACGTCGAGGAACTCGGTCCCGCACGGCAGTCCCAGCTCGTTGATGTCGCGCAGCAACTCGCGCGCCATGCGCAGCCCGTCGTTGATGCGGAAGCTGTTGTCCATGTACGGGTCGTTGATCAGGCCCTTCCATCCCACCGTGGTTCGCGGCTTTTCGAAATACACCCGCATCACGATCTCGAGGTCGCCGATGAAGCGCTCGCGCTGCGCCGCCAAGCGCTCGGCATACTCCATCGCCGCACGGGTGTCGTGGATCGAGCACGGGCCGATCACCACCATCAGCCGGTCATCCTGGCGATGCAGGATGCGGTGCAGCGCCTGGCGCGCCCCGGCCGCCGTCTGCTCCGCCTTCTCGCCCGCCGCGAACTCACGGATCAGGTGAGCCGGCGGCGTGAGTTCCTTCATCTCGCGGATGCGTAAGTCGTCGGTACGGGGCATTGCTGTTCTCCACTCTGCAGGCATTACGGGTATAAAAAAACCGCCATCGCTGGCGGTTTCTGAGGATTCTTTGCGTTTCGACTGGGTTCAGTCTGGCCGCTAGTCCACCGCCAAGGGGCTGGAGCAGCTAAAGTACCAGAAGAAGTAAAAAGTCGCGTTACGCATATGAAATCCCTTAGGGTTTAAATCACTATAGCAACCGTGCGCGGCGCTTGGCAAGCGATTTTGGTGCGCCGCAGCGTTATTCTTGGAATAAGCTAATTCGCTGGGCCCCGCTCTCAAGCTCGCTGCCGCCTCAGGTGCCGGCGTCGATCGCCTTCTGCACCAGGCCGGCCATCAGTGCTGCGTCGCCGCGCGAACGCTCCTGCAAACCCATCACCGTGCCGAGCCGGTCGCGCACCGCTTCGTCCTGGCTCGCCTTGAGCTTGCCCTGCAGCCGCTCGATCGGGATTTCGATGCCGACAATGGCGCGCAGGAGCTTGTCGATGAAGTCCGCCGGCGCATCGCCCACGCGCCACGGCGCCGCCTGCCCGGCTTCATGCACGTCGGTGAGGCGGTTGAGCATGGCGAGCAGCCAGTCCGGATCCTCGATCGCCCGCGCGGTGCCATGCGCATGCGCGACCATGTAGTCCCACGTCGGCACCACTTTGCCGTGTTCGGCCTTGCCCGGGTACCAGCTCGGAGAGATATAGGCCTGCGGCCCCTGGAACATGACGATCGACGGCACCGCCGCCGCCAGTTCGCGCCATACCGGGTTGGCGCGCGCAACGTGGCCCACCAGCGTGCCGAACGGACCGCGGCTGCGATCGAGCAGGAACGGGATATGGTTGGCGACCAGGCCGTCCGCGCCCTGGCACACCCAGGCGCCCAGCGGGTACGCCTCCATCAGCGAAAAGATCGCATCCTGGTCGGTGAGCGCGTGGTCCTTCCTGACGTACATGCGATTTACGCCGACCCGGTGCCGCCGACGGTCATGCCTTCGATGCGCAGCGTCGGCTGGCCGACGCCGACCGGCACCGACTGGCCTTCCTTGCCGCACACGCCGACACCGGCGTCGAGGCGCATGTCGTTGCCGATCATCGAGACGCGGTTGAGCACGTCCGGGCCATTGCCGATCAGCGTTGCGCCCTTGACCGGATAGGTCACCTTGCCGTTTTCGATCATGTACGCTTCGCTCGCGGAGAACACGAACTTGCCGTTAGTAATATCGACCTGGCCGCCGCCGAAGTTGACCGCGAACAGGCCGTTCTTGACCGACTCCAGGATCTCCTGCGGGTCCTTGTCGCCGGACAGCATGTAGGTGTTGGTCATGCGCGGCATCGGCAGGTGCGCGAACGATTCGCGGCGCGCGTTGCCCGTCACCGGCATCTTCATCAGGCGCGCGTTCATGGTGTCCTGGATGTAGCCCTTCAGGATACCGTCTTCGATCAGCGTGGTGCACTGGGTCGGGTTGCCCTCGTCGTCCATGTTGAGCGAGCCGCGGCGATCCTTCAGCGTGCCGTCGTCGACCACGGTGACGCCCTTGGCCGCGACGCGCTCGCCGATGCGGCCGGAGAACGTGGACGAGCCCTTGCGATTGAAGTCGCCTTCGAGTCCGTGGCCGATCGCCTCGTGCAGCAGCACGCCGGGCCAGCCCGGTCCGAGCACGATGGTCATCGGGCCCGCCGGGGCCGGGCGCGCGTCGAGGTTGACCAGCGCGGCCTTGACCGCTTCGTCGGCGTACTGCTCGAGCACCGCATCGGTGAAGTAGTCGTACGAGAAGCGCCCGCCGCCGCCGGAGGAACCGGTTTCGCGGCGTCCGTTCTGCTCCGCGATCACGGTGATCGACACGCGCACCAGCGGACGGATGTCGGCGGCGATCACGCCGTCGCTGCGCGCCACCAGCACCACATCGTATTCGCCGGCCAGGCCAGCCATCACCTGCACCACGCGCGGGTCCTTGGCGCGTGCCATCTTCTCGACGCGTTCGAGCAGCTTGACCTTGGCGGTGGCGTCCAGCGACGCCAGCGGATCGTTCGGCAGGTACAGCGAGCGCGTGCCCTGCTGGCTCATGCCGGACGCGATCTTGACCTTGCCGGAACCGACGCGGCCGATGGTGCGGGTCGCCTCGGCGGCGGCGGTCAGCGCCGCCATCGAGATATCGTCGGAATACGAGAACGCGGTCTTGTCGCCGGAGATCGCGCGCACGCCGACACCCTGGTCGATCGAGAAGCTGCCGGTCTTGACGATGCCTTCTTCCAGGCTCCAGCCTTCGCTCTTCGTATACTGGAAGTACAGGTCGGCGTAGTCCACCTTGTGGGTGAACATGTGGCCGAGCGTCTGCAGCAGTTTCGATTCGTCCAGGCCGAACGGTGTCAGCAGGATGTCGCGCGCGGCGGCCAGTGCGGAGAGGTTGGGGTCGAATGGCTTCATGATTTGATTCTTTCGTTGTGCTTTAGCCGTCATCCCGGCCTTCGCTGGGACGACGTACATCGTTTTTGGGTTGCGGCCATTGTGCCATATCAGAGTGTGCGGTGCTTCAAGGCGGGCAGGCTCTCCCTGACCCGTTGCAGGACCCCGGGATCTATTTCCCCAACGACAACGCCCTCGCCTTCGCGCAACAATTCCTTCACCTCGCCCCAGGGGTCGACCAGCATGCTGTGGCCGAAGGTGCGGCGGCCGTTGCGGTGGGTACCGCCCTGGGCCGAGGCCAGCACGTAGCACTGGTTTTCGATGGCGCGCGCGCGCAGCAGCACCTCCCAGTGCGCCATGCCGGTGGTGTGGGTGAAGGCGGCCGGCACCACGATCAGCGCGCACTCGCCCATCGCGCGGTACAGCTCCGGGAAGCGCAGGTCGTAGCAGACCGACAGGCCGACCCGCCCGAACGGCGCCTCGAAGGTGCACACGGCGCTGCCCGGCACGATGGTCTTCGATTCGTTGTACGACTCCTCGCCGCGGGTAAAGCCGAACAGGTGGATCTTGTCGTAGCGCGATACGCGCGCGCCGGCCGGGTCGTACACCAGCACCGTGTTCATCACCTTGCCGGCCTCGCCCGACACCAGCGGCAGCGTGCCGCCGACCAGCCAGATGCGGTGCTGCGCGGCCAGCGCCGACATGAACTGCTGGATCGGGCCGTCGCCGGCGTTTTCCGCATGCGCCAGCTTGTCGGCGTCGCTCATGCCCATGATCGGCCAGTATTCGGGCAGGGTCACCATCCGCGCGCCCTGCTGCACCGCCTGTGCGACCAGGCGCGCCGCGCTATCCATGTTCTCCGCCACGTCCGGCGTCGAGACCATCTGCACTGCCGCCACGATCGTCTTCATCTGCCCACTCCTTGCGCTATTTGGTTGGCGCCGCTCCCGCCTGCCGCTCCGGATTGGCGATCTTGGTGATGACGGGAGCCTTCCACGGCCCGGTCACCTTCATCTGGTAGGTCAGCGCGCGCATCACCGGCGCGCGCAGGAACAGCTGCGCCAGGAAGCCGCCGATGCCGATCACCGGGTTGACCGCCAGCGCGTACACCAGCGGGCCGGTGCCGAGGTTGAACTCGGGGATCACGATCACGTGCAGGTCGGCCGTCTCCTGCGCGATGTCGGCGGTGCCGTCCATCAGCACCGTGGCGGCGACACCATGCATTTTCAGGTTGTCGGTCTTGAGCACGCCGCGGTTGATCACCGCGGTGGCGCTGATGCCGTCGAAGGCCAGGCCTTCGGAGAACACGTCGCGGAAGTCGAGCTTGAGCATGCGCGGCAGCATCTGCAGGCTCAGCACGCCCAGCAGCTTGGCCGCGCCCGGGTCCTGCTTGAGGAACTGGCCGGCGCCGAGGTCAAGCTCGATCTTGCCCGACAGCGAAGGCGCGTCGAGCGAATACGGCAGTCCCTGCCACGAGACCTCGCCTTCCATCGTGCCCTTGCCGCGCCGGAGCGTTTCCGGGAAGCCGAGGCGGTCGAGCAGCTTGCCGGCGTCGTGTACGCCGAGCTTGAACGACAGCGCGGTGATGCTGTTGCCGTCCTTGCTGACCCAGCGCCCGGTGGCGTCCAGATCGCCGTCCGGATTGGACAGCGCCAGCTTGTTGATCTTCCATTCCTTGCCGACCGCGACCTGCGAATTGCTGGCCACCAGTTCCAGCTTGCCCAGCGCCTTGTCGAACAGGACGAAGTGTTCGGCCACCACGTCCAGCGCGGGGATCGAGGCGCTGCCGCCCTTGTCGCCTTCGAGCAGGTCCTTGACCTCGTCCTGCGCCGACTTCGGGATCACCAGCGAGGACAGGCGCGCCGTGACCTTGCCCAGGTTCTGGCCGCCCGCCGCGTCGTTCCAGGTCAGGTAGCCGCCGATCTGCTTCGAGTCGATGCTGGCCTGCCAGATGCCCTTGGTGTGGGTCGCGCCGACCACCACTTCGTCGAGCTTGCGGTCGCCGACGATCAGCTCGGTCGCGCGCGCCGCGGTCACGTCCGGCACCACGTACTGGGCCAGGCCCGGTCCGGCGGCGCCGCGCGCCGCCTGTCCGGAACCGCTGCCCGCGATCTCCTTGCCCAGGCTGGTCCACTGGTCCACGTTGAGCGACTTCAGGCTGACGTTCAGCAGCAGGCCGCTGTCCGGTTCCGGCGGCGGGTTGTTGACGCCGATGCCGCCGGCCGTCACCAGCCACGGCCCCTTGGCGGTCTTCTCGCGCAGGTAGCGCGCCTGCACCAGCTGGCCCAGCGAAATGCGCAGCTCGTCGTGCGCGACGTTGCCGGCGTGCGGCAGGCTGTTGAGCACGAAGCGTACCGGCAGCGCCTCGGCGGCCGGCTTGGACAGCGGCGCCGGGAAATGCAGGCCCAGGCCGGCCAGCGAAGAATCGACCGCCACCTGCACCTGGCCATCCTTGACCGTCACCAGGCCGCTGAAGCGGGTCGCGCCCGAAAAGCGGGTGGCCAGGCGTTGCATCTCCGGCGCCGGCCAGGCACGCTTCATGCCTTCGGCCGATGCGGTGCCGGCCAGACGCACCACAATGCCGCCTTCGCGCTGGGTGCCGCCACTGACCGCCAGCGGGCCGCCGAGGAAGCTGCCGCTCACGTTCGGCAGCGCCACGCCGCGCTCGTTGAAGTCGATGCGGCCGTTGGCGCCCTGCACCGCCGGCAGCTCGGGGAACAGCGCGATGTCGTTGCCCTGCAATTGCAGCGAGCCGTTGACCTTGGTGTCGCGCGGATGGCTGAGCGGGACATGCAGCGACAGGCCCAGCTTCGCGTTGCCGCTGGCGCGCGTGTTTTCGGTGAAGTGGCCGGTCCATCCCAGCACCGGGCTGGCCGCCATGTAGTCGACGAAGCCCTGCAGCGGGCCGGTGGCCTTGCCATCGATGTCGAGCATCATGTCGTGCGAAGCCAGGTCCGGCACCACCGCCTTGATGCCGCTAAGCGCGACGCCCATGGTGCGCCCGCTGTCGGCGTTGATCTCCAGGCGCGCGCGGTCGAACACCAGCGTGCCGTTGATGCGTTCGGCCAGGGGCCACAGCGGCGACTTGCCGTCCTCGGCGAAATGCGAGGGCACGTAGTCGAGCGCGCCGTTCTCGATGCGGGTGGCGAACCGGAACTCGCCGCGCGCCTTCTCGGCCGGACGGTCGCCATGGAAGGGGAAATGCGCCAGGTCGCCGCGCACGCGGAACACGCCGTCGCGCAGCACGCCGCTTTTCAGCGCGGTGGTCAGCCAGTGGTGCAGGCCGGGCGGCGTGCTGGTTGGCAGGAAGCGGCCGACCGTGGTGACGTCGAATCCCGTCAGCGTGCCTTGCAGGTCGGCTTCGCCGGGACCGGCGCCGGGCTTGAGCGACAGCGTGTGGTGGCCGCTGACCGAGCCGTTCAGCGCGCCCTGCGCGAAGCGCAGCGAATTGATGTCGACGCGCAGATGCTGGCCCGGCTCGCGGCTCCAGCGCAGCTCGGCGTCGAGCTGGTCGAACGGCATGGCCGGGTCGGTGAACCAGGCCGGCAGCTGCAGCACCAGCTGGCGCGATGCCAGGGTCAGCTGGCCGCCCTGGTCGGTCGCGTCCACGCTGCCGCTCAGGTTGTCGAAGCCCGGCAGCGCCGGCATGGCCGCCGTCGCGGGCGCGCTCGGTCCGGCGCGCTGCGCTGCGCGCGCCGGCTGGGCGCGCAGCGACAGGCCGTCCACCTTGCCCTTGACGCGGTACGAGGAGACCTTGGGATAGCGGCCTTCCCACTGCGCCGAAAAATCGGACAGGCGGCCGCGCGGCGCGAAGTCGGCCAGCATCTGGCGCTGCGCGGCGGTCAGCGGCAGCTGCCCGGCCAGGTGCGCCAGCGTGCCCAGGTCGAGCATGCGCGCCGAGACGCGGGTGCGCTCGGGCGTGCGGCCGCTCGCGGGCGTGAAGGTTTCCGACATCGACATCGGCGGCAGCGGCGCCGCGCCGGCCAGCTGCAGCGCCAGCCGGTCGAGCGTGACGGTGTGGCCGCCGGCGCCGAAGGTCGGCTTGCCGTCGGGCTGCGCCTTGCGGTCGAATTCCTCGCGCGCCGAGACGCGCCCGGAAACGCGCGCCAGCTCCAGCGGCGGCAGCTCGCGGCCCAGCCGCGCCGACACGCCGGCCAGCGCCACGTCGGCGGTGAAGCCTTCCAGCCGCGCATGGTCGAGCGCCAGCCAGGCGCGCACCGAGCCGCGCCCGCGCTCTAGCGCGAACGGGTAATCGAGGTAGCGCTTCCAGGCCGCCAGGTCGGTGTTGCGCAGGTCGGCGTACAGCTCGCCCTTCCACAGCTTGACGTCGGAGATGCGGCGCGCGAAGCGCGGATGGACAAAGCGCGCGCGCACGTCCAGCGGCTGCGCCAGCGCGGCTGGCGGCGTGGCGCGCAGCGCGAATTCGTGGCGGGTCCAGCGGTTGCGCAGCGCCAGTTCGACGTCCGCCAGCGCCAGGGTCGGCGCCCCGCGCAGCTCGTCGGTCCAGCGCACCCGGCCCTGGCGCACCACGATCGCGCGCTGCTTGAGCGCCCACTCCGCGCCCTGCCCTTCCGGACCGCCCGACTGGATGCGCATGCCGGCCACGTACAGCGCGCCGTCGCGGGTGCGCCGCACGTCGAGGTCGGGACGGATCACTTCGAGGGTGTCGAAACGGATGTCGGCGGCCGGCACGCTCCACCACGACACGGTCGCGGCCACGCTCGGCAGGGTCAGCACGGGCCGGCCCTGGCGGTCGCGGATCATGACGTCGCCCAGGAACAGGTGCGGGCGCAAGCCCTGCCAGGATGCGTAGATGCGCTGGATCGAGACCTGGTTGCCGAGCGCGCGGCTGGCGATCCGTTCGATGTCGCCCTTGTAGTAGTCGATGTTGGGCAAGACGGCGTAGCGCAGGAACAGGAAGATCGCGACGAACACGAAGTAGACCAGCAGCAGCGCCTTGACCGTGAAGCCCAGCACGTGGTGGCTGGCCAGGTTGGCGACGCGGTAGGCGGACCGCATGCGGGCCCAGCGCTCGGCCAGCGGCAGGTGCTGTTCAGCTACAGGTTCGGTGTTCGGGTTGTGCATCAAAAAGCTAATAAAAGGAGCGTCGTCAATTGTGCTGTTCCGCGGGGAGCTTGCGTGAAAACCGCTGCCCACTTACCATCGCCTGACCCGACCAGGCGTTGCCGCAATTCTACCCCATCGCCCAGCGCCAAACGGTCCCAGATAACGCTTCCTTACAATACGATGTCGACAACAACTCCGCTGTCCAAATCCCGCTTCTACCAGCGCTGGGCGGCCGCCGGCGAAGGCCGCGACGCGCAGTCGGCCGCACTGGCGGCAGGCAGCCTGGCCAGCGTCGACCTGGAAGCCCTGCTGGCGCGCGAGGCGGCGCCCGGCCTGCCGCTGCCGCGCGCCATGCGGCGCCTGCGCAACCTGCTGGTGGCGACCATCATCCGGCGCGACCTGGACGGGCGCGCCGACCTGGCCGAGGTGGTCGAGGCCATGACCCGGTTCGCCGATTTCGCGGTGCGCCGCCAGCTCGACGCCGTGATGGCCGAGATGGTGGCCGCGCACGGGGTGCCGACCGGGGCCGATTCGGGACGCGCGCAGGAAATGATCGTGGTCGCGATGGGCAAGCACGGCGGCGGCGAGCTGAATGTCTCGTCCGACATCGACCTGATCTTCGTCTATCCCGAGGACGGCGACACCGTTGTGTCCGATGCCGGCCAGCGCCAGCTGTCCAACCACGAATTCTTCGCCCGCACCGGCAAGCGCCTGATCGCCGCGCTGTCGGAAGTGATCGAGGATGGCTTCGTGTTCCGGGTCGACATGGCGCTGCGCCCGAACGGCAAGTCCGGCCCGCTGGTGGCGAGCCTGAACATGGTTGAGGAATACCTGGTGCGCCAGGGCCGCGAATGGGAGCGCTACGCCTGGACCAAGGCGCGCGCGGTCACCGGCGATGCGCGCGACATCGCCCAGCTCGAAGCGATCGTCTACCCCTTCGTGTACCGGCGCTACCTCGACTTCGGCGTGATCGAGGCGATCCGCAACATGCACGCGCAGATCCGCGCGGAGGTCAACCGCCAGGAGCGCCTGCACCCGGAGCGCAGCAACAACGTCAAGCTGGGCCGCGGCGGCATCCGCGAGATCGAATTCCTGGCCCAGGTGTTCCAGCTGATCCGCGGCGGGCGCGATGCCGCCCTGCGCGACCGCTCCACCCGCGCCACGCTGCGCGCGGTGGCCGACAAGGAGCTGCTGGCGCCCAAGGTGGTGGAAGGCCTGGCGGAGGCCTACACCTTCCTGCGCAACCTCGAACACCGGATCCAGTACCTCGACGACGCCCAGACCCATGCGGTGCCGGTTAACGAGGACGACCGCGCCGCACTGGCGCTGATGCTGGGCATGCCCGACGCCGCGGCGCTGGACGCGCGGCTGGCGGCGACGCGCGCCTTCGTCGCCGGCGAGTTCGACGAAATCTTCAGCGACAAGTCCGGCTCGTCCGGCGACGAGGAAGCTGGTGCCTTCGACGCGAACGGGGCGGACGACGACAACCGCGCAGCGGTCCAGGCGCGGCTGGAGGAACTCGGCTACGACGATCCGTCCGGCAGCGCCCAGCGCCTGCTGGCTTCGTGGCAGACGCCGCGCATGCAGGCCATGCCCGAGGCTAGCCGCAACAAGCTGGCGGCGCTGGTGAATGCGGCGCTGCCTCTGATCGCGCGCACCGCCGGCTCGCTCGGCAGCGGCTCGCGCTCGGCCACGCTGGGGCGCCTGCTCGACTTCTTCGAAGCGATCGCGCGCCGCTCGGCCTACCTGGCGCTGCTGACCGAATACCCGCACACGCTGGAACGCGTGATCCGCATGATGCACGCCAGCGGCTGGGCCGCGACCTTCCTGTCGCAGCACCCGATCCTGCTGGACGAGCTGCTGGACGACAGCATGTACAGCGGCGGGCCCGACCCGGTCGCACTGCGCGCCGAACTGGACGCCCGCTTCGCCGAATGCGAAGGCGACACCGAAGCGCAGATGGACGTGCTGCGCGAAGTGCACCACGTGCAGCTGTTCCGCCTGCTGGCGCAGGACCTGGCCGGCGACCTGACCGTCGAGCGGCTGGCCGACCACCTGTCGCTGCTGGCCGACGTGATCGTGGCGGCCACCATCCGCCAGGCCTGGAAGGCGGTGGCCACGCGCCACCGCGAGGAGCCGCGCTTCGCGGTGATCGCCTACGGCAAGCTGGGCGGCAAGGAACTTGGCTACGTGTCGGACCTGGACGTGATTTTCCTGTTCGACGACGACGACCAGGATGCGCCGGCCAACTACGCCAAGCTGGCGCAGCGCTTCATCACCTGGATGACCTGCTACACGCCGGCCGGCACGCTGTTCGACATCGACACCGCGCTGCGCCCGAACGGCGCCAGCGGCATGCTGGTGTCTTCGGTCGGCGCGTTCGAGCGTTATCAGTACGAGTCGGCCTGGGTGTGGGAGCACCAGGCGCTGACGCGGGCGCGCTTCTGCGCCGGCGACGCCGCGATCGGCGAGCGTTTCGAAGCGATCCGCACCGAGGTGCTGTGCAAGGAGCGCGAGCCGGGCAAGCTGGCGGAAGAAGTGCTGAACATGCGGGCCCGCATGCGCGACGCGCATCCGAACCGCACCGCGCTGTTCGACCTCAAGCACGACGAAGGCGGCATGATCGACGTCGAGTTCATCGTGCAGTACCTGGTGCTGCGGCACGCGGCGCAGTATCCGCAGCTGGCCGGCAACTGGGGCAACATCACGCTGCTGCGCATGGTGGCGGAGCTTGGGCTGGTGGACGCGCAGCTGGCGTCCGCGGTCGGCGACGCCTACCGCGAGATGCGCAGGCTGCAGCACCAGTCGCGCCTGCAGGGACTCGAAGCGGCGCGCGTCGCGCACGAGCTGGTCGAACCGCACGCCGCCAAGGTGCTGCGCCTCTGGCAAGCCACCTTCGGCTGACCCGGTAGGGGACTGTCCCCGCAGGGGACTGTCCCCAGCTTTTTAGCATCCGGCACCGGCCGGCGCGACATTTACCCCAGAGCATATTAAAGAGCGGGGGACGGTACTGCCGCGTTCGCGCCTGGCGGGGACATTCCCCCTCCCCCAAAAGGCAGGGGACAGTCTCGGCGGGACACTCCCCAAACCCTCCCCCAAATAAAAAAACCGCCCGGCGCGAGCCGGGCGGTCCTTTCAGCTTTTCGTCTCAAACAGCCCCTTGCGGGGCCGATTGATTAGAAGGCCTGGTTGTAGCGAACGTAGAAGTACTGTTCCAGTGGAACGTCACCGTCAACCGACGATGCCGAAGCAGATGCGTCGTAGTTGATGCGTGGCTTCTTGTTGAACACGTTGTTCACGCCAGCCATCAGACGGCCTTTCCATGGGAACGCGTAGCCAACCGACACGTCATGGTAGGACACGGAACCCAGGCGGTTGTAGCCGATCGAGTTGGTGTACCAGGTGCTGGTCGGGTTCGAGCACTCGATCTTCTGAGCGACGCTGTAGCACGAAGCCTTGGTGCTGCTGGTGAAGCGGGTGCCCCACGAAGCGGACCAGTTAGCCAGCGACCAGTCGAGGTTCAGGTTCGACTTGACACGATACAGTGGATACGGACCAGCGTTTTCGATCGCGGTTGCAGTTGCGCTCGACTTGGTCAGGAACGAATCCAGGTAGGTGGTTTCCGAACGCAGACCGAAACGACCCCATGCCGTTGCTGGCATACGGTAGTTGATGGCCAGGTCGATACCTTCGGTCGACATCATGCCCAGGTTGGCGTTACCGCGCTTCAGGTCAACAACCTGGCCGGTCACTGGATCGCGCTTGATCGCGCTGCAGAAGCTCTGCACGCCGTTCACATAGCACTGACCCAGGACGTAGCCGGCGCTAACCGCGGTGATGCGGTTGTCGACGCGGATGTCGAACCAGTCCAGGCCAACGGAGAGGCCAGGAACGTACGATGGGTTGTAGACCAGGCCCATGGTGCGGGTTTCCGCGGTTTCAGGGGTCAGGAACTGGTTACCCGAGCCGCTCTGGAACGGGAACGGGGTCTGGCCGCCGGTCGAAGTGACCACCACGTTGTTCTGGTTACGCTGACGGAAGTTGGCAGGTACGCCAGCAGCCGCGCAAGCGGTAGCAACAGCAGGGTTGGTCACGCGCGAACCGTGCAGGCTGTCGCATGGGTCGAGGTAGGAGTCGAAGGTCTGCGAGCCGCCACCGAAGGTGTCGCCCAGGGTCGGAGCGCGGAAGCCTTCAGCGAAGGTACCACGTACCAGCAGGTCCTTGATCGGCTTCCACATGAAGCTGATCTTGCTGTTGGTGGTGTCGCCGAAGCTCGAGTAGTCCGAGTAGCGCGATGCCACGTTGAAGCTCAGCAGTTCTGCGAAAGGCATGCCCTTCAGCACAGGGATCTGCACCTCGACATACGCTTCCTTGACGTCGTAGGCGCCGAAGGTCGAGTTACCAGCCAGGCTGGAGGTCAGTGCCATCTGGTCCATTGCGTTCGGACGGTCGAAGCCGGACACTTCACGCTTCTCGATACCAGCTGCGAAACCGAGCATGCCGGCTGGCAGTTCGATGATTTCACCGGTGAAGTCTGCGGTGACCGAATTCACGGTCGAACCGTAGGTTGCGTGGCCGTCAGCCATCACGTACTTGAACGCTTCTGGGGTCGAAGCCGATGGACCGCCCAGGATGTCGAACGGGGTGCACTCGGACAGCGAGATTGGCGAAGTCGGGGTGCCGCACTGTACGACGCCGGACGCGTTCAGGAACGATGGGCCAAGCGCTTTCTTCAGCGTGACCAGGTTCAGGTTGCCGGTGTTGTCGGTGGTACCGATCACTTTATTGTGGTTCACGCCCAGGGCCCAGCTGAATACCTTGTTGCCCAGGTTGAATTCGCCGTCCAGTGCCGCGTCGATGTGGATGGTGCGGTTCTGGTTATGCGTGTCGCGTGGAACTTCGATGGTACGACGCGCCCACCACAGGTCCTGGCCCAGGCCTGCGCCTGCAACCTGGTTGCCGTACGGGTTGTAGTAGCTGTCCTTGTCCAGGTAGACCTTGTTCGCGACCTGGGTGCCGCTGTTCAGCGGGTAGCCTGCGACCTGGGTCGTCGAGCCGCGCTCGGCGTACATGGCGGTCGTGGTGAAGCG
>DASTVB010000116.1:0-3347 GCA_035759315.1 Telluria sp.
CCACTTTCCACGGGCGCGCCGACCAGTTGCGCAAAAGCGGTGGCAGCGCAAGCAGAGGCGCAAATCCGCAATCGCGCAGAGCGGGGTGGTGGGGCCTTGCAGGCAAAGGCCTCGTTTGCCCACCATTTAACCTCGTTCCTACTCGCGCGTCACAATCATCGGAAAACGCCTTTCATAGGCGAGTTCAATCCGGATGACCAAATCGAAACGAGGAAAAACGAGTAAAAGCGCGGTGAAACGAGGCGTTTGCTCGCGGACACCTGACCACACCGGTCCGACGTACGCCTGCGGGACCAAAGATCGGGTCGGTCCCCGTGCGGGGACAGTCCCCTGTGACATCGGGTCAGCAGCGGGGGATGCGCGCAGTGAAAACGGTCAGCTCGTCATCGGATTTCACGCTGAGGGTGCCGCTGTGCGCGAGCACGATTTCGTAGGCGATGAACAAGCCTAGCCCGAGGCTGGTGCGCGGATGGCTGACATCGCCGCCGGCCTGGACGAATGACTCGAACAGGTGCTTGATCGCACGGCTCGGGATCTTCTTGCCCTTGTTGCGTACCTCGATCGTCACCTCGGTGGCGTCGCCGGATGCGTGGACAACGACTGGTGCATCGCGATCGCCATACTGCGCTGCGTTATTCAGCAGGTTGGTCACCACCTGCTGCAGCTTGGCGCGGTCGAAGGTGCCGAGCAGGTCGCCTTCCGTCTCGAGCAGGAATTGCGAGAACGGGTGCGCCGCGCTGGCGTCTTCCATCGACCACTGGCACACCTCCATGATGTCGCAGTGCTGGCGCACGATCGGGATGCCGTCTCCCATCTGGGTCCGCGCCAGTTCCAGCAGGTCGTTTACCATGCCGCTCATGGTCGCCGAGCTGCGCTTCACGCGCACGCCGATCTGGTGCGTCTGCTCGTCGCCCACGCCGGCCTTGGTGAGGAACGATCCCGCCAGCGCGGTCGCCGCGATCGGACTGCGCAGGTCGTGGCCGAGGATTGCGATGAACATGTCGCGTGTCTGGTTGGCCTTCTCGGAGTACGCCACCGCCGCCTCCGCGAGCGACTGGTCGATCGATTCGTTAAAGCGCGTGATATCCCGGGTCGAAGCGTCCGAACAATTCGGATTCTCGTTCTCCCACAGGCGCAATACGCTGGCGCGCAGCGCGCGGTATTCGGCGATCAGCTGCAGCAGCGTGAAGCCGCTGGTGTGGCGCAGCCTGCCGTGGATCGACGAGGCGCTGCTGCTGTCGGTCGGACGCGAGCTTCGTCCTTTCGACTTGAGCGCCGATTCGGCCGCGCTTTCGTTCAGCTTGATGTCCGCGGCAATGAACTCCAGGATCTGCTTGGCGTGGTCGCGCAGTTCGACGACCGACATTTTGTCCGCCACGGCCCCGAAGGTCGCCGCGAACGACTCCCACTCTTCAAGGATGCGCTCCAGGTTCGCAGTGATGAAGGTGGAGATGTTTTTTGGGGACGCTTTCATGGATCCAATCGGGTAGGGCCGCGTGGCAGCGAACGGCGTTCGCATACGCAGGTCCCCCAGCATACGCTAAATTACACGTCATCCCCGCGTTCGCGAGGATGACGGGGAGCTGCCTGGATCCGGCGCTTACGCGGGTGCGGAAGACAGCAGTGACGAAAGCGCCGCGCCGACACGCAGCCCGTCTTTCGCATACGCAATCGTCCATCCATATTCGATGGCGGAATGGAACGCTCGTTTGGACATATGTGGTGCGACCTTGGCCGGATCCAGTGCGACGCGGCCGATCAGCTCAACCTGCATGAGGCGCAGGTGCGCCTTGCTGGCGTTGTAGCCGTTCGCGCCTTCCGAATGCATGCTCGTCGTGATGCACGCCTGTTCCGCGTCCCGCATGGTCGGCCTGCGTTGGGCGTCGATCGTCAGGCCCGCGGCGCAGTACCACGGAAGCCAGTCGAACGCGCGCTGGCGATCGAGTACGATCATTGCGCCCCAGCCGTCCTGCACGAAAGGCCCGTCCTGCGCGGGCCTGTGCGGAGAGTGCGCCCGCCCGTTCATGATGGGGAAGGCGTAAACCTCGCCCACATCGAGAATGAACGCCGGAGGATCCTTGGCAGCTACGGCCGGACGGGAAGGGCGGGGCGCCCTCAAACGTGCCTCCAGATCTTCGAGCACCGCGGCGCGCTTGGCCACGAATTTCGGAGTGACGTCCACGTCGTCCCGCAGGCGTGTGAGGTCGCGGCCACTGGCGAGTACCGACAGCGCCGCGGCGTACGCAAGCGGGCTGTCGATCCCGCGGCGCTCGAACTGGTCGGCGACCACCAGCCAGAAAAGGTCGCTCGACTCGTCGTCGGCATTATCGATGTCGTGCATGCGGACCAGGATCTCCGCCAGCCGGTCGCCGCTCGCCGGCGCCTTGCATGCAAGCGCGACCGAAGTGCGCAGGTCGGCCGCTACATCGTCGTTATATAGACCCGGTCCCCAGCATCCCATGCTCGCCCCAGAAAGTTGATTTCGGGCAAGTATATCCCTCCCAGGATGCAGGGAATCTTTTCTTGCATTTAACTTTCGCAATTCAAAATGGTACGCTCTGGCGATGACACAAGTACCAGCTCCATACACCGACCCAGCCCGCCTGGCGGAAACCCTCAAAGAAGCCGGATACGCGTTGCTCAGGCCAGCGGCCGTGCGCGCCCTGGCCGGGCTGACGGACGCGGACCTTGCAGCGCTTGCGCCGACCTGGGACCGGCTCGAGCCGGACACCTACCTCAAGGACGGCGGCCGTTACCGCCGCCGGCGCCATGCCTGCTTCGTCCAGCGCGGCGCCCAACTCGAGCAGGTCGCGCACCGTGCACACTGGCAGCCGATCGAATACAACGCCCTGCATGGCGGCATGCACCGGATGTTTGCGCCGGTCGAACCAAGCACCTTGTCGCAGCCGGCCTGGCAGCGCCTGATCGCATCGCTCGGCGCGGTGTGCTCCAGCCTGCGCCCGTCGCAGCAGTGGTTCGTGGAAGCGCACCAGTTCCGCATCGATACGCAGGGTGGCATCGGCCGGCCAACGCCGGAAGGCGCGCACCGTGATGGCGTCGACTTCGTCGCGGTCCTGCTGGTCGCACGCACCAACATCAAAGGCGGTGAAACGCGCGTGTTCGACGCGGACGGCCCTAACGGCAAGCGCTTCACGATGGAGGAGCCGTGGACGCTGCTGCTGCTCGACGACGCGCGCGTCATTCACGAGTCGACGCCGATCCAGCCGCTCGGCGACGACGGCCATCGCGACACGCTGGTGCTCACCTGGCGCGCAGCCGGCTTCCAGGGCGACGGAGAAGAATAGCGGTATGACTGGATGCGCAGATCCTTGCGGCTGGAAGCGCAG